>JASIEN010000745.1 GCA_030045935.1 Candidatus Sulfotelmatobacter sp. | reverse complement strand
TATCTCTTCTCTTTTGTTGGAGGTGTAGCGGTTTTCATGAATTTTTGTGAATGAAGGTTCTCGTCACTGGTTGGAGCGTCACTGACCAGACAAAATCCGAGCCCAAAACACATCATTGCCACCACGACATTGGACCCATCGCAGCTGAGTTTTCACATATCATTCATCTGCCAGTAACATTATTTTGATCATCGACTGCTATGGTTTCTCTGCTTGTGCCTGACTCGTTTCTGAGTGTCTGATCCATGTGGAAAAAGATTTCTGCTAACTGACAGTGGCGGAGCTATGCCCGAGGGAATGGCCTGCGAAGAGCGGGTTTAGCGACGAGGCAATCTTGGGGTGTGAATGACATGAAAGCATCTTGGATAGCAGTTGCCATATTCGTCGCAGCCTGCGGTCGGATCCCCGCGCAAAGCGTTGAGCCGAGTAGGGACCAACCCAACGTCACGCAGACATCAGGCGCGCCGCAACAAAGCAACCCAGGTGTGCCGCTCGCACGAGATCGATACCCTCGTTATCAAGTAATGCCCAGTGACGTTCTGACAATTTCCTTTCCGCTGATTCCTGAACTGCAACCTGTACAAGTGACCGTGCAGCCGGACGGCTTTGTCACGCTTCCGGACGGTGGGGGCACCATGTACGTTAAAGGCGACACAGTTCCGCAAATCGTGGACATTCTGACCAAGGCGTACTCAACCACGATGCACAAACCAATCGTGAATGTGGACGTCTCCAACTTCCAACCGCCGCAATTCACAGTGAACGGGCAGGTTGGGAAACCCGGCCAATACCCGCTGCGCATCGATACCACGGTGACGGAAGGGATCGCCGTCGCCGGCGGATTTCTGGCCTCGGCCAAGACCCAGGTCTTTCTTTTTCGCCGGGTATCCACCGATTGGGTAGAGGTGAAGAAGTTGAACCTCAGGGCGCTTCTAAACGGTCACAACATTCACGAGGATGTCCATCTTCAAGCCGGCGACATGATTTTTGTGCCCGATAAGTTCATCACGAAGTTCAGGCAATATGTTCCCTATGGGGTTGGCAGTGCGGTGGGCTGGAGTGGAAATGCATTCCTGGCGCAATGACGCGTCTGCGAGACTAAATGGCTGAACCAAATCCAGAACAGAAGAAGAAGTCGGATCCCACTCTGCGGGACATGCTTGCACCGCTGTTCCGGCGTAAGCGCCTGTTTGCCTACACCTGCCTGGGCTGTTTGCTCGGCACGGCAGTGGCTGCTTTCATCTTCGCGAACATCCACAAGGGAACGATGGAAATACTGGTGAACGAGCAGCGTCTGGATCCATCGGTTACGCCGCAGTCAACGCAGGGACAACCGGCTGCTCCGCCGGTAACGGACTATGACATTGGCTCCGAGATTGAGCTGCTGAAGAGCCCGGCCCTCCTTCAACAAGTCGTGCTTGCCCTTGGTCTTCAGGAGGACGAGCGAAAGTCCTTTACCGCCCTGTTGCATCCGGGAGCGACCGATGACTGGTTTGTCGCCCGGGCCACCGAGCATCTACAGGGCAAATTGGACATTACGGCGGTGTCGAAGAGTGATTTGATTGAAGTCGACTACAAGGCCTCAAACCCGCAACGTTGCTACGACATCCTGCAGACACTTGGCAGGCTTTACCTCGCGCAACATAATGCGGTGCGTCGGCCACAGGGTTCGTTTGCATTTTTTTCCGCCGAGACAGATAAGTATCAGCGAGCCCTGGCAGATTCAGAGGCGCGTTTGGCCGACTTTACAAAAGCAACGGGGATCTCAGCTCCTGATGTGCTTCGGACAGATATGGCGCAGCAGGTAGTTAATTCGGTAGCTGCGCTTCAACAAGCTCAGCAAACCGTTGCCGCAGACAAGCGCCGAATCGAAGAGGACAAAGCGAGCATGAAGCTTACGCCTGACCGTTCTCTTAGCGCGCAATCGACGGATTCTGCCCAGGCTTTGATGCAACAGCTGCAAGCCGATCTGCTGAACGAGGAAATAAAAAAAACGCAGCTCATGATGAAGTATGAGCCCAGCTATCCCTTCGTACAGGAAGCCGAGGAGGAAATCACAGAGACGAAGGCTGCCATAGTCGCTGCAACCAAGGAGCAATACGTCAACCAGACCACAGATAGGGATCCGACTTTTGAATTAATGCGAGAAGATCTTGCCAAGACCGAAGCCGATCTGGCTTTTCACCAAGCAACGGCAGGAGCGCTCGAGATTAGCATTCATAGCTTGCAGATGCAGATGCTCGATTTGGACCAAAAGGCCATGAAACAGGCGGACTTGGAGCGCGAGGCCAAAGCGAACGAAGCGAATTACTTGCTCTATCTTTCGAAAAGAGAACAAGAGCGTACCTCCGACGCTTTGGACGAGAAACGCATCGCGAATGTTGCAATTGCAATTCCAGCGGTCGTTCCGATCCTTCCGTGGATTGGGCCGATGATTATCGTAGCCGCAGGCGTGGTCCTTTCGGTGTTTGTGGGAGCGGGGACGGCATTTGTGGCCGAGTACCTCAGCCCGTCCATGAGCACGCCGCACGACGTGCTTGAAGTTCTGAGAATACCGGTGCTGGCCAGCGTTCCAGACCGCCCAGGCGATCGCCGATGGTCTTAAACTATTACAACTTGAGGGAACAGCCCTTTGGGGTGACGTCGGACCCGCGTTATCTTTTCCTGGGGGCGAGTCACCGCGAGGCGTTGGCCTCATTGTCCTACGGTATCGAGAGCCGGCGCGGTTTCATGTCGCTGATCGCCAAGCCAGGAATGGGTAAGACCACGATCCTGTTTCAGCTCCTCAGTCAACTAGCTGAATCGGCGCGCACCGTGTTCCTATTCCAGACTTTGTGCACTCCGGAAAGTCTGCTGCGAGATCTGCTGAAGGATCTTGGTGTCGTTGATGATGCCGGGGATGTTCGCCACTTGCAGGAGCAGCTGAATCGTCTGTTAGTGGCTGAGGCTCGTCAGGGACGGAGAGTGGTGGTGGTCATTGACGAAGCGCAAAATCTTGACGACTCGGCTCTTGAATTGGTGCGAATGCTGTCAAATTTTGAGACCACCAGTCATAAACTGATGGAGATCATTCTTGCGGGTCAACCGCAGCTTGGCGAACGATTAACCTCACCGCAGCTGCTTCAACTGCGGCAGAGATTGTCCATATCCGCGCGAATCCAGCCCTTGAGCGTTTTTGAAACTCGCCTTTATATGCGCCATCGCCTTCAGGTAGCAGGGTATGAGTCTAAAGCGCCGCTTTTCACTCCCAAGGCAGAGGTCCTGATCGCACAATACAGCGAGGGAATTCCTCGAAACATCAACAACATTTGTTTCAACGCGCTTTCATTGGGCTGCGTTTCAAAACAAAAATGCATCGGCGAAGAAGTGGTACGAGAATGTCTAAATGACTTGGATTTAGGGGTGGATGGCGCGAACGATGCTGACGAGCAACAACGTGCTGGCCACGACTCAGCGGTGTTCAGCATGCGCAAGCCTGCGAAGGTTTCCCATCGACGCTTCGCTTGGAACGGACGACTCGCGGTTTGCGTTGCGCTGGCCGTCCTACTATGTTTCACGGGTGGCCGCCAAAGTCCAAGGGCGAACGGTTCTCGAACTTTGCTCGGCATCACCGCGACTTCACACAGGGGGACATCGCCTGCCTCCGGCATGGCTGCGGATCACGCCAGTCCCAAGGTTCCGGACGTGGACAGCGAAGGCGAACTACGCACAAAAATGGAGTCGGCGACGTCTGACAATGAAACTTCCGGAACCTCCTTGACCGTCTTGTCACCACCCGGTGATCGCGACAGCAGCCGCGACCAGACTGCGAACGGTCGGGCGGCCCCGCCGAGTTCGGCGCAGAAATGAGGAGACAAACTCAATAGCAGCCAAAATCGTTACCGGGAAAGCTCTCTATGACTGCCTTTCCAATACGGAAATGTTCGCTGCTGACTGCTGAATTGCCACAGCTGAGGACTGCCGCTAATGTTATAATTCGCGACGTTGCCTTTCCGGCGATCCGGGGCCCCCGCCGTTTCCCGCTGGACTTGATCTTATGTCGATACGGGAAAAGCACGCATGAGCAAGAATTTCGAGCTGATGCAAGAGGCGCAACGAGCGCAGCGGGAACTTCTTCCCAGCCTGGAATCGGAAAAGGTTGTCTTTCTCGAGGATCGCGATTCCCACCGCGGCTCGGATTTCGACGCCGTTGCCCAGCAAGAATGCTTCAAACTTGTGCAACGTATTTTCTTGGGCCAAGCCCCGAACGTCTTTCACAGCGTGGTTTTTGCAGGAGTTGATCGCGGGAACGGGTGTAGCCGCATTTGTATCGAAGTAGCCTCTATCTTGGCAGCACATACCTCCGCTTCGGTCTGTCTGGTAGACGCAAATTTCCGTACTCCGTCGCTGCTCAGATTGTTGGGTGTTCCCCACGATCGAGGCTTGAGCAATTCCCTGCAGGAAGAGGGCGCTATACGAGGTTTCGCAAAACAATTGAAACCATCCAATTTATGGCTGCTCGCGGCGGGGAACCTGCCTACGGAGTCGGTCCGTCTGCTCAATTCCGAGCCCCTCAAAATGCGCTTGCAAGAGCTACGCAGCGAGTTTGACTATGTGATCATCGATGTTCCGGCATTGAATGCCTACACTGACGCCATTGCCTTGGGCAGGGTTGCGGAAGGAATAGTGGTTGTACTCCAGGCGGATTCGACCCGCAAGGAATCGGCTCTGAAAGGTTTGGAAAGCTTACGCGAGGCTCGCATTGAGGTGCTCGGCGCGGTCCTCAACCGAAGAACGTTTCCCATTCCAGAGTTTGTCTATCGCAGACTGTAGTCGCCGGTAAGGTTCGCCCCCCGGTTTCCAATCTCCTCCCGGCCTGCTCATCGTGAACACCGCTAAACGGCGCCTGTTTCTCGCCCTGCTCAAGGTGTTTAACCTTGGGCTCATGGTGGGAGCTTTCTGCATCGCCACAGCTTTGCAAGCGGTCCATCAAGGTGGAGGCATACCCCTCTCCGACGTTCTATCGATGAGGGTGAAGCTGATTAACTTCCTGCATTTTTCTCTGGTTCTCTTGGCTTGGCATGCCATCTTCTCGCTCTGCGGACAATATCAGTCCCAAAGGCTGGCCCGCCCGCGATCTATTGTTGTAAAGGCTCTTCGCGCTACGACAATATCTTCTCTTCTCTTATTCGGGCTTGCGATCCTGTTCCGCATCAGCATGATTACGCCGCAGTTTCTGTTTCTATTTTGGATATGCGCTTCCACCTTCGTAGCTGGAGCGAGGTTACTCATTCGAAGTTGCCTCGGGATTGTTCGAGTGTACGGGCGCAACCTCCGCTACGTTCTGATTTTGGGAAGCAACCGGCGCGCGATCGAGTTTGCTCGCACATTAGACGCAACCCCGGAGTGGGGATATCGAGTTCTTGGATTTGTGGACAAAGAATGGCATGAGAGCGCCCCTTCCCAGAACGCGCATCCCATGTGCTGCAATTTCGACGATCTTGCGGAGTACTTGCGCCGCAATGTCGTTGACGAAGTGGCCAACTATCTTCCCCTACGTTCCTTCTACGAGCACTCCTCGCGAATTGC
>JASIEN010000744.1 GCA_030045935.1 Candidatus Sulfotelmatobacter sp. | reverse complement strand
CCTTGCTGAAATTTGCTTTCAACACCAGGGAGTTTGGCCCGGCAAATCCATTGACAGATGAGGAAGCGCGAAAACTCGCTTCGAATGTTGTTGACCCCGTGTACCCAGAGGGGACAGCTCCTTCCGGTTCAACGTTTTCCATCCGGATCGCGGTGGACGAAGAAGGCTACGTGATTGAATCAATAGCGGGGGACGGTCCGCGCACGATGTCAAAGCTGTGCTCCGATGCTTTAAAGAAGTGGCGTTTCAGCCCTATTCTTGATGACGGGAAACCTCGTCCGTATCGGGCTGAAATCAAATGCCGCATCCCGTAACCAATCTGGCTCTGGTCCAACAGCTGACGGCCTCCGGCTGTTCCGTTTACAATCATCAGTTAGTCACGAACTTCCAAACAGCCTGTGAATCCATCCCCATCGAATCCGCTGACGTTTCAGGAACTCATTCTGCGTTTGCAGACTTTCTGGGCCGAGCGCGGGTGTGTGTTGCAGCAACCGTATGACGTGGAAGTGGGTGCTGGAACGATGGCTCCGGAGACGTTTCTGCGGGTGCTGGGGCCGAAGCCGTACAGAGTTGCGTACCTGCAGCCTTCGCGGCGGCCGGCGGATGGGAGGTATGGCGAGAATCCGAATCGGCTGTACAAGCACATGCAGTTACAGGTAATTCTGAAGCCTCCACCGGAAAATGTGCAGGAATTGTACCTGGAATCGTTGAGCGCAATTGGCATCGACCTCGGCGCCCACGACATCAAGTTTGAGGAAGATAACTGGGAGGCTCCCACGCTCAGCGCGTGGGGCGCGGGATGGCAGGTGATGCTCGATGGGCTGGAGATCACACAGTTCACCTATTTCCAGCAGTGCGGCGGGTTGGATCTGTTTCCGATCTCGGCTGAGTTGACCTTCGGACTGGAGCGCATCGCGGCGTTCCTGCAGGATGTCGATTCGATTTATGAGATTGTGTGGGCGCGAGATCCAGAGACAGGAGTTGCTGTGAAGTATGGCGACGTCCGGCTGGCCGATGAAGAGCAGTTCTCGGTGTACAACTTTGAAGCGGCAGATGTGGATTTCACGTGGCGGCACTTTGAAATCTGCGAACTGGAGTGCAAACGATTAATCGACGGTTATTGGATGGCGAAAGAGCAGAAGCCCGATGAAATGGTTCCAACCGGCTTGGCAAAGCTCGTCGATGCTCATGGCCGAGCGATAACGCCTGACCGCTACCCATTGCTGCCGGCGTACGATCTGTGCCTGAAGTGCTCGCATCTGTTCAACATTCTTGATGCGAGGGGCGCAATTTCGGTGACAGAGCGTGTGGGAGTGATCGCACGAGTGCGCGCGCTGGCAGTGGGCATTGCCAAAGCGTGGGTCGATCAACAGAAAGGCGAAAACGTGGCTGAGAAGCCTGACGAGCCCGTTTGCGGGAAGAAGTCGAAGCCGAAGAAGGCAGCATTGTCGCCAGTTGGATCATAAGCGATGCCAGACTTTCTGTTAGAGATCGGGTGTGAAGAGATTCCCGCGCGGATGATTGACGCCGCGTCGGGAGAGTTGCGCGAGCGTGTCGCTGGCATGCTTGGGCGCGAGCGGCTGGGTGCAGGCGAGATAACATCCTTCGATACTCCACGACGGTTGGGATTGATGGTGCAAGGAATTCCGGCTGCACAGGTGGATGTGTCTGAGCAACTCACGGGCCCTTCAGTGGCACACTCATATAAAGATGGTCAGCCGACTCAGGCAGCCTTGGCTTTCGCGAGGAAGGCGGGTGTAGATGTTTCGAAGCTTGAGAAGACGACGACCCCGAAGGGCGAGTATTTATCTGCGAAGATCACGAAGAAAGGACGCGCAGCGGTAGACATTTTAGTGGAAGGCCTGCCTAAGGAGCTGGCTTCGATCTACTGGCCTAAAAATATGTACTGGCGCAAGCTGAACGAGCGGTTTGTGCGGCCGGTGCGGTGGATCGTGGCCATGCTGGATGGCGAAATTATTCCGCTGGAATTCTACGGTATTCGAGCAGGGGACACCTCGCGCGGGCACAGGATTCTATCGGACCGACAGGTGGCGATACCTCGCGCGGGCACGGCCTACGTGGATGCTTTGCGATCGGCGAAGGTTCTAGGCAGGGAAGAACGCCAACACCAAATTCGCAAAGCTCTCGATGTGGCCACCCGTACGATTCCCGGCGCTCGCTGGCGCGAGGATAAGGTTCTGCTCCAAACGGTCGTGAATCTGACCGAATTTCCTTCTGTGGTTTTAGGTGGATTTGATCCACAGTTTCTAGAGCTTCCAGAAGAAGTGTTGGTCACGGTGATGCGTGACCATCAGAAATATTTCGCGGTGGAAGATGGCGGCGGAAAACTGCTGCCGTATTTTCTCGCTGTGCTGAACACGGATGGAGACGCGCAAGGCCTCATCCGGCACGGGAACGAGCGTGTGTTGCGGGCACGTTTTAACGATGCGCGATTTTTCTGGGAGACGGATCAGAAAAAATCTCTGCTCGAGAGGCTGGACCTGCTGCGCCATTTGACTTTTCAGAAGGACCTGGGAACGTACTTCGAAAAGACGCGGCGAGTGCAGCGGCTGTGCAGTTGGCTAAGCGAGATCATCCGGCAGAGTGGAATGGCGATTCGGCCGGGCGTAATTCACAAAGCCGCGGCGCTGGCGAAGACGGATCTCACGACAGAATTGGTGAAAGAGTTTACCGAGCTGCAGGGAATCGTGGGCGGGTTATATGCGCGGGTGCAGGAGCTTGATTCATCCGTGCCGCAAGCCACTCGCTTCGCTATTGCGGATGCCATTTACGATCACTACAAGCCGAAGTCGTCCGAGGATGATGTGCCGCGATCGATCGAAGGGGCAGTGCTTTCCGCAGGCGACAAAGCCGACACGATCGCGGGTATGTTTGCACTGGGATTGGTGCCCAGTGGATCGAAAGACCCGTTCGCGCTGAGACGGCAGGCGAACGGGATCGTGAAAATCATCGATAAATACAAGTTACCGCTGAAGCTGAATGAGCTGATGCGCGATGCGCGGGCAGGATATCAGGGATCGGGCGCCGAAACAAAATTCGTCGATTCTCAGGTATTTGAAGATTCAGTACGAGGATTTTTCCGCGAGCGATTGCAATTCTATTTGAAAGATGTGCTCGGGTATGGATACGACATTGTGAATGCAGTGCTGGCTGCCGACGCGGATGACGTTGTGGATGTGATAGCTCGCGCGGAAGCGGTGAAGCAAGTGATGCACATGCCGGAGTTCGCTGCGATCGGCGCGGCCTGCAAGCGCATGAGAAACATTCTCCGGCAGGCGGAGGAAAAAGGCAGTAGGCCTGCTGCTTCATTTGAATGTCTTCCCGATGAGCCTTTGGAAGAGAAAAATCTGGCCGGTTATGTCGAAACCTACAGCCACAAAGCCGAGGAACATCGCCGAAAGAAGGAGTACAGTGACGCTCTACTTCTCCTTTCAACCGTGCGCGGACGCGTGGATGCATTTTTCGACAAAGTCATGGTGATGGTAGAAGATCCCAAGGTACGAGCAAATCGGCTGGCGCTGCTGCGGACTCTGTTAAAGGAATTTTCGACCATCGCCGATTTTTCAGAGATTGTGACGGAAGTTAAATAGGAGATTAGAAGGATCTATCATTCGGCCGGCGGAACGCCGGCGCTGCGAAAGGAATAATTCTATGGCGACTACTACCCTCCCTGAAGCGGAAGTGCAGGCAGAGAAGAAAAGCGCAACCAAGTACGTCTATTTTTTCGGAGCCGGCAAGGCCGATGGCAACGGCAAGATGAAAGATGAGCTCGGCGGCAAGGGCGCCGGCCTGGCCGAAATGACGAATGCCGGGCTGCCCGTGCCTCCCGGATTCACGATTCAGACTGAGGCTTGCCGCGAATACATGCGCGGCGGTATATCGCCGGAAGTCGACAAGCAGATGAATGCAGCTCTGGCGAAACTCGAGGCTTTGCAGGGGCAGAGGCTGGGCACGGGCGAGAATCCGCTGCTGGTGAGCGTGCGCTCAGGTGCGAAGTTCTCCATGCCCGGGATGATGGATACGATTTTGAATCTTGGCTTGAACGACAAAAGCGTGGAGGCGCTGGCGAAGCGCAGCAATAATCCGCGATTCGCAAATGACTCGTACCGCCGCTTGATTCAGATGTTTGGCAACGTTGTGCTGGAGATTCCGAAGTCCGCGTTTGATGAAGTGTTCGATGCTAAGAAAAAGCAGAAAAAGGCCAAGCTCGACACGGAACTCGACGCCAAGGCGCTGAAGGAAGTAATTGAGGACTACAAGAAGGTCGTCAAGAAACATGCGAAGCGGGATTTTCCGCAGGATCCACGCGAGCAGTTGGTATTGGCGCGCGATGCCGTATTTCGCTCGTGGCAGAACGAGCGAGCGAAGCACTACCGCCGCATCAACAATATCGACGACATGCTGGGCACCGCTGTGAACGTGCAGGCCATGGTATTTGGCAATCTTGGTGATACCAGCGGTACGGGCGTGGGCTTTACGCGCAATCCTGCTACGGGCGAAAAGGAGTTTTATGGCGAGTTCCTGATGAATGCCCAAGGCGAGGACGTGGTTTCGGGCGTGCGCACTCCGGTGCCAATCCTCGAACTCCAGAAAATCATGCCTGACGTTTACAACCAGTTGCGCGAGATTACCACGCGGCTGGAAAAACATTATCGCGACATGCAGGATTTTGAATTCACCATTCAAGAAGGCAAGCTCTACATGCTGCAAACACGCAACGGGAAACGAACCGGACGCGCGGCCGTGCGTGTGGCCATCCAAATGGTGAATGAGGGCCTGATCACGAAGGAGGAAGCGATCTTTCGAGTCGAACCCAATCAGCTTTACGATTT
>JASIEN010000743.1 GCA_030045935.1 Candidatus Sulfotelmatobacter sp. | reverse complement strand
GCTTGACTCGCCATCGTCTCGGGAGTTGCAGAGGGCTCTGAATGCACTTCTTCGTTGAATTCCGTCATTAGTTCCGCCGGCCGATTTTTCTCGAGCCATGAGTAGCAGGTGTTGCGGACAATCTGCAGAAGCCAGGCACGTGCATCCCCACCATGAAAACGATCGAAAAATCGATATGCCCGTAACATGGCGTCCTGAACAACATCCTCGGAATCCGCGCGGTTTCTGAGCAACCAGCGCGCTAAATTCGCAGCGCTGTCCAGATGCGGCAACACGAGCTGCTCAAACCGAATTCTCTCTTGCGGCTCTAGCACGTCCCTGTCCCTGGGCCTCTATGTAGTAACCGTCCCCACAGGCATTTTATTCCTGCCGCCAACGCGGATTAAAAAGAGCAAATCGATGGAATAAAAGTTTGCCGGCTCCGGTTTATGCAGGTGTAGCACGTCCCGACAGGCGGCGCGAACCTGAAACCTCTCGCGGCAAAGTTTGCGTCGCCTGGATTCATCGAACGTGCGCACTAAAACGAGGATAAAGCAAATGCCGAAAAACGACCTGTTTGATCCAACTCCGGGTGGCCTGATCGAGCACGACCATAACCGTGACGGTGTTAACCGCCGAGGATTTCTGAAATGCATGGCGTGGGCAGGCACAGGAGCGCTCTGCGTAATTGAGGGTGGCGTATTGAAGTCGTACGCCCTTGGCTCACAAAAGGGTTCGCACGCGAAGTCCCACAAAACGGCAAGCTTCAGTTTTGTTCAGATCAGTGACAGCCACATGGGCTTCAATAAGCCCGCCAATCCGGATGTAATCGCTACGCTGAAAGCTGCTGTCGATAAGATCAACGCTCTTCCCGAACAGCCAGACTTTATTCTGCATACCGGTGACATCAGCCATCTTTCGAAACCCTCCGAGTTCGACAACGTCGACCAGATTCTCAAGGCCACGAACAAGGAGATCTTCTTCGTACCTGGAGAGCACGACGTGCTCAACGATGACGGGGCCATGTTCCGCGAGCGATATGGAAGAAATTCCGCAGGACAAGGCTGGTATAGCTTCGACAAAAACGGAGTTCACTTCATTGGCCTGGTAAATGTGATGAACCTCAAGGCGGGCGGCCTCGGCGCGCTCGGACAGGAGCAGCTTGCGTGGCTGGAAGATGACGTCCGGCATTTGAAATCGAGCGCACCAATTGTGGTGTTTGCCCACATTCCGCTGTGGACGGTTTATCCGCAATGGGGATGGGGAACCGAGGACAGCGCGCAAGCCCTGTCGTACCTGAAACGGTTTGGTTCAGTCACAGTCTTGAACGGACATATTCATCAGACGATGCAAAAAGTCGAAGGCAACATTACCTTCCACACCGCCCTTTCCACGGCCTTTCCCCAGCCCGCACCTGGTGCTCCGGAAGGCCCGGGCCCGATGAAAGTCCCCGCTGATCAATTGCGCAGTGTTCTCGGCATCGCCGATGTCAATTACGTGCGAGGACGGCACGCACTCGCGCTTATCGACTCGTCTCTTGCGTGAGTGTAAGTAGTGAGCCTGGTTTATTCGTGACATGGAGAACTTTATGAAAAGAAGATTCTTTATCGCTATCTTGGCGACCGCGGTGCAGCTGATCATCGCATCAATTTTGATTTTGCAGCCGGTGCGAGCGAGGAGTGAGGAGGCGAAATCGTCGCCAACGGAAGTGCGTGTAGATAACTTCACCTTTGCTCCGCAAACACTCACCGTACCGGTGAACAGCACTGTGACCTGGATAAACAAAGATGATGTGCCGCACGTGATCGCCAGCAATGAAGGGCTTTTCAAGTCGAAGGCGCTTGATACCGACGACAAATACTCATACACCTTCACCACCGCAGGCACGTACGCGTATTACTGCAGCGTTCACCCAAGAATGGTGGGAAAGATTGTTGTGCAGTAAGCCTTGCAATCCCAAGACGATTGGTACGAACCGAGTTAAATTCAGAATTACCAACAGAACTGGGAATGTGAACATGGTGAACCCTTTCGACTGGCGAACCGTTTTGCTGGCACGGCACGCGCAACACGTCGTGCTCATTCATTTCCCGATCGCGCTGTTTGTAAGCGGGGTGGCGTTGGATTTGCTGTCACGAAACGCACGCGCGTCAGGACTTGCCAGTGCCGCGTATCTAAATATTTCGATCGCCGCGGCAACCGTAATCCCTGCGGCACTGACAGGCCTCCTTGCGTGGCAATTTGCTCTGGAGGGCAAGCAGCTCA
This sequence comes from Candidatus Sulfotelmatobacter sp., assembly GCA_030045935.1. Classification (GTDB taxonomy): domain Bacteria; phylum Acidobacteriota; class Terriglobia; order Terriglobales; family Acidobacteriaceae; genus Sulfotelmatobacter. Next base: position 2,319 of record JASIEN010000743.1, on the reverse strand, counting down.
AAGGTCTTTTACTTTGGCATGTTGTTGCCGCCTCGATTGCGGTAATGCTGGTGATCGCATCGTGGTGGGTGCACAGGCGATCGCGCGTGTCAGAAGGGACAGCACTATTACGCTTGGCCCGTGTTCCCCTCGAACTACTCGGCACGGCAGCGATCGTCCTTGCCGCACACCTTGGCGGCTTTCTTAGCGGCGTGAACTCCTAGCTCACGCTCCGGTAGAGATTCCTTCGCAGGCGAGGCAGTGCAAAGATCTGCAGTTCCGGCAGCACACAGCGCTCCAGAGATCTAACGAACTTTACTTCAGGTAAGCGCGTACCAGACTGATGAGATCTTCAGTAAGTTCTTCAGAAGACTCATTGCTGCGACCGGGGTGAGTGATGTGCAAACGGATGTGGTCTTCGAGAATTTCCGCCATAAGGCTGTTCACTCCGCCTCGAATGGCGGCCAGAAGCATCAAGATGTCCGGACATTCATTTCCCTCTGTCACCGACCGTTCAACCGCGTCGATCTGCCCGCCAAGGCGCTTGATTCGCGACAGCAGCTTTTGCTTTTCCTTTGAGATTTGCGGAACCTTATCTTTATCTTTGTCCTTCATGAGGTTTTCGATTATCCCTTAATTCATCCTGTGCGGCGCGGCCTCACCGCATTTTGCCGCAGATCCTGAATCAAGTCCTCGGTATTGTCAATTCCTACAGAATACCGGATCAGCGCTTCCGCAAACTGCGTAGCGCGCTGCCAATGCTCGCCCTTCTCGCCCGCCGCGCACACTGCTCGCGTTCCTGATCCGGCCTGTGTTTTCTTTTGCCTGCGCCCTTGCAAGGTGCGACACCTCCCGCGCGATTATAGCCTCCTGCCGGAACGAAGAATGCTAGGCTGAAGACGTGATGTCGGGACTTCTTCGCTGCTACCTTCCTAAATCTTCGTTCGCAGGTCTGATTTGCTTATTGCTGAGCGCAGGGTCCACGACCGCTGATGCAGCCACCTGGAGCGTGCGCGCACAACCCGCACACCTGGTCAATGGCGGCCCAGTACTGTTTCGGGTGAAGGCGCCTGTGAGGCTCGAATCGCTGAGAGGAAGCTGGATCGGGCACGAGTTTTCCTTCAGCCTCGACCCAAAAACCAAGATTTGGTTCGCACTTGCTGGCGTCAGCATAGAGACCACCCCCGGTAGTTACGCGCTTGAACTGACAGGTGAAACGGCAGCGGCAACAACGCCGCTTCGACAAATTTCATTTGCAAGAAAGTTTGCCGTGGCCCGCGGAAGATATCCCAAGATCGAAGTAAAGCTTAGCGTAGAGAGCAAATTCACCGAGCCGACCCCGGAGCAGCAGAAACAAATCGAAGAAGCACAGCAGATCAAGAAAGATTACTTGAACCGCATCACGCCCGACCGCGAATGGTCGGGATCATTCTCAGCTCCGGCACAAGCGAGTATTTCTGATGTCTTCGGCTCCGAAAGAATTTTTAACGGCAAGACATCGAGCCCACATCTTGGTCTCGATTTCCGAGTACCCAGCGGAACTCCAGTCGAGGCCATGAACGATGGCACTGTGCTGCTCGCCCGGCCGCTTTACTTCGAAGGAAATTTCGTCGTGATCGACCATGGCCAGGGCCTGCTCACGCTTTACCTGCATCTTTCCGAATTCAAAGTGAAGGAAGGCGAGCAGATAAAGCGAGGCCAGATCATCGGCCTGAGCGGCGGCACCGGCCGGGCGACCGGACCGCATCTTCATGCGGCGGTGAGGTGGCAAGGAACGTATCTGGACCCTGCCGCTCTATTGCGATTGAGGCTGCCGTAACGCCAGGTAGCCCTCACGCATTCCCGCCCGAGATTCCGGTCAGCCCGCGTGCCGGAATGTCCCGCAGTGCGGTCTTCAGAGTCTCTCGCATTTCCAGATTGCGGATGAGGCGGTGCAGGTAATTGGGATGTACCCCCAGAATGCGTGCCGCATCGGCGAAGCTGCCCTGCGTTTGCTCCACGGCATCGCGGATGAGTTGCTTCTTTAGCTCCTTGATCGCTGCGTGGTACTTCGCTTCCGTCATCTCCGGTGCGGGAGGAGGTTCCAACAGCGACTCCGGCAGATCCTCCGGCAGAATCATATCCGGGGATCCCAGTACCAACGCTCGCTCGATCGCATTCTCCAGTTCCCGTACGTTGCCCGGCCAGTCGTAATTCACAAGGCACGCGAGCGCTTCGCGTGAAACCGGCCGCGCTTTTACTTTGCAGCGCTTGGCGTGTTTCTGCACAAAATGACGCGCCAGCATAGGAATATCGTCGCGCCGATCGCGCAGGGCGGGCATGGTGATTTTCAGCACTGCC
>JASIEN010000742.1 GCA_030045935.1 Candidatus Sulfotelmatobacter sp. | reverse complement strand
TGCATTTCGTGCTGCTGTTGCATGGAAGCCTGCCCGCAATTCGACGAAGAAACCGGCTTTGTGGGGGCTGCCAGTATCTCGCAAGTGCGGCTTTTCAATACGCATCCCACCGGCAAGGCGCTCAAGCACGAGCGTCTGGCGGCATTGATGGGCGACGGCGGCATCCAGGAATGCGGCTATGCACAGAACTGTGTCGAGGTCTGCCCCAAGGACATTCCGCTGACCAAGTCGATTTCTGAAGTGGGTGGCGAAGTGATGAAACAAGCGTTTGCCGATCTTTTCCGCAGCTGATTTCCCTGTTCCCTGTGCCCTCTGTGTTTAGAGATTTCCAAGGAAACTGTCGTCACATGCTATCTGCGCCATTTGGCGCTTCCTGGCGCGTGCTTTTCATCTTTCCTCCACAACTCTGAACTTAATCTGACCATATCCAATGTGCCCCAAGTAGCTGGACCAGGAGCACATGAGTGCGGCGTAATGCCGCGCGCACCGTGGTTTTCAGCGTGCCGCACTTAAGTATGTAGAAAGCGCCGCAGTCAAGACAGGTAACCAAGGGTAACCAAACGGAAGGAACACTCGTCGTGTCACATTCGTAATGCCACAAAGCTCGATCTTCGGTTCCGCTGCTTGACTGCTTCGCTTACAATGACGGGGCGACCGTAAATTAGGCCGTCCTAATAAATACGGGGCAAAACTTGAAATCGACACTACAGCGCCAACTCAGTCTACTTGCCATTCTGGCGAGCATGTGCGCCGCGCCGTTGTTTGCGGCCACTACCACGTCGAATCTGCGCAAGCCGGTCCATCACCGCCTGAATTTGCGTCGGCTATTGCACTGGACCCTCTGGCATCCCATGTTCCGACCGTCGCACGAATCGCTTTTGATACAGAATGCTGAGATCGACCGGCTGGAACTGCCCCGCATTCAGGATGACGATGAACTGGATGCTCTGAAGGCGAGCGGCGCGCTGCAACCGATTATTCCCAACGAGGCGCTGCGCATCGCTCCGACTCTTGATCCCTCGCGCCGCTACTGCCGCCCGTGGACACGGGATTTCGTGCAGGATATCTCGCAGGCTTACTATCATCGCTTCCACGAGCAGATCCAGCTGAATTCAGCGGTGCGTACCGTAAAAGTGCAGAACAAACTTCGCCGCCACAATCGCAATGCGGCGCCCTCGGAAGGCGAGTCAGCATCATCGCACCTTGCCGGCCTCACCGTGGATCTGCAGCGCCGCGGCATGACGCAAGAGCAGATTCAGTGGATGGAGCGCTATCTCTTTTACATGAAATCGCTCGGCCTGGTTGAGCCGGAGGAGGAGCGCCGCCAGTGGTGCTTCCACATCATGGTTTCGGCGTATTATGCCGACTGGCGCGAAACGCAGGATATCATTCCTGTTGACCGCCCCGAACCCGGCCCAGTCACCGCCGACAGCAGCCGAGCCGAATAACCGATTACTCTGCGTATTGCGCTTCGCCGTTTCCGAACGACCAGTTCTCCCAGGCTACTTCGACCAGATTGATCATCAGATCCTCTCGCCTCAGGCCCGGGTTTTCGGCCAGAATTTCAGCCATCCGCTGGAAGAGCTTGCGCTTCTGAGCGAGCTTGCGCCCGGCAGAGAGCGTAATCTGCACCATCACGATGTTGTTTGTTCGTGGAATGCCCAGATAGTTCGCATCATGAATAATGTCGGAGGCAGGATGCTCGGTGATGACCTGAAAGCGGTCATCGGCGGGCGCGGCTGCGCCCTCGACCAGAGCACGGTGCACGCCATCGGCCAGTGCTTTCTTATATTGTTCGGTTTTGCCTTCGCGCAGATCAATTCGAACCAGCGGCATCGTTGCCTCCTCATGGGGCGCTCGTACGCAATAGATGAGTCTGCTCTTCCCAGGATTCAGAGGGCGGCGTTTGGCCATAAATTCGAAATTTTCTCATTGACAAGACTGACATGTCAGTCTACTTTATGAAACGCGACCGCCAGTTCCTGGGGCAGTGAACTGCTGTGCGTGGAGCAGACCATGGCATTTGTCTCGGCTCTCTGGCAGCGAATATCGGCAGCAGTCCGAGCTATCTCGGCAGGACTCGCAGTTCTGGTGTGTGGTGCGCTAGTCTGGTCGGCTGTGACATCCGGCACCCTTAAGCTGAGCGCGCCGCTTGCACCAGCCAATGGACCGCTTGCGCTTCTCACCGGCAGCCTGTTTCTGTGGGCGTATACGCGCTACCTGAATGGCGCATGGTGGCCGCGCGGCACAACTCAAGTCCGCCGCGCGAACCTGCGCGCCAATCCCTTGCCCAGGCGAGTTTGGGCGTGGGCCCTGATCGCAGGCGTCGTTGCGACAGTCAGTTTTGTGGCCTTGGTGACGGTCTGGGGGCGAATCATTCCCCTCCAGGCATGGACGATCTCAGGCGTCTCTGGCTTTTCGGCACTGACTACAATATGCCTCATGTTGGGAGCTGCCGCCGAGGCGGGGATCATCGAGGAAGCTGCCTTTCGGGGCTATATGCAGGGGCCCATGGAAAAACGATATGGGGCTCCATCCGCGATCCTCGTTGTCTCGCTCATCTTCGGAATCGTTCATCTGGCTAACGGAAGCCGTGAACTGACCTGGCTGTTACCTTACACGCTTTTCGGTGCTATCCTCGGCATTCTCGCCTACCTGACGAATTCGATCGTTCCCGGCATCTTCCTCCACTCCGGCCTTGATGCGGCAAGATTCTGGTTGGCTTGGCGCGGCGGGTCCGCATCTCCTCGCCGCCTGATATGGCAGACAGGTCCTGATGTAACCTTCTGGACGAATTCGGCAGTCGCGGTTGTGTTCGGGATTTTAGCGGTGCTGGCACTGCGGCGATTGGCCGCGGTGCGGTTTGAATTTCAATCACCCCGAGGGAGCATTGCGAAATCCACAGAGTGAACGAGCGCGGCGCGCGCGAGAGAAGCGCCGCAGTGAGTTGTTGGACGCGGCGACTTCCGTTTTTGCGCGTAAAGGTTATTGGGCGGCATCCATCAGCGATATCATTCAGGCCGCCAGTGCGGCCCGCGGATCGTTTTACCGTTACTTCCGTAGCAAACAAGAAGTCTTCGTGGCCATCGTCGACCAGTTTCGTGAAGAGGAAATGCTCCTCGTGAAGCGACTCGACGAACTCTCTTTATCTCCTCAAACGGTGAGCTTTCAGGAGCGGGTGCGCACCGGGATCTTGAGCTGGCTTGAGTTCTATTACCGCAACCTCCAAGCAGCGAAAATCGTAGTGCAGGATGCCAACATGATCGACCCGGCCGCTGCGCGCAAACGCGAAGATTTGCGCAGAGCCGTCAGGGCGGCGATCGTTCGCATGATCGTCCGGAGGCAAGAAGCCGGACTGTACCACCGCAGAATCTCTCCCGATCTGACTGCTCATTTCCTATTGGGCATGTTCGACGAAATCGCTGCCAACTATCTCGACAAGGCGAAGAAATCTGACCTACCGGCGCTAGCCGACCAGTTTGTGGATTTCGAACTGAATGGACTTCTGCGGCGATAGCGGGCGCTCTCCTCGCCGTACTTCCCTTCTCGGGGTCAGACTTATACAATCGGTCGTTTCAGATCAAAACTATGACTCGTCTCAGAATCGTTGCCCTCGCATGCCTTCTGCTTCTCACTTTCTTCGCGGCCGGACAGAACGCGACCCCGCTGAAGGCGCAGATCAGCGCCAAAGCTCGCGCCATACAGGATTCGGCCATCATCATCGACACTCACGCTGATACGCCGCAGCGCTTTGTCGATGAGAACTTCGATATTGGGTCGAGCGATCCCAACGATGTCGGGCACATCAGTTTGGACAAGGCGCAGCGTGGAAATCTTGGCGCGGAGTTTTTCTCAATCTGGGTGGAACCGGAGAGCAACCAGGGACATTTCGCCAAGCGCACGCTGGACTTAATCGATTCTGTGTACGAGCAGGCAGCGCATCATCCCGACCGCATGATCATGGCGTTTTCTCCGGCCGATATTGAGAGAGCGCACAAGGAACATAAGCTCGCCGCGCTGATGGGCATCGAGGGCGGACATTCGATTGAAAACGATATTCGTCTTCTGCGCGATTATTACCGCCTTGGTGTGCGCTATATGACGCTCACCTGGTCGAACACCAACGAATGGGGAGATTCGTCGGGCGACATCGACGATCCCAAAGTCCAGCATCACAACGGCCTGACCGATTTTGGCAAGCAGGTTGTGCTCGAGATGAACCGGCTCGGCATGATTGTCGATATCTCGCATGTTTCTGACAAAACTTTCTGGGACACAATTGCCACGACCAAGGCGCCGGTGATCGCGTCGCATTCTTCCGCTCGCGCTTTGACCAATGCTCCGAGAAACATGACAGACGAGATGCTGCAGGCTATGGCGAAGAATGGCGGCGTGGTCGATGTAAATTTCTATTCCGGCTTTGTTGACGCGGACTACCGCAAGGCCAGCGAGCCGATTAACAAACAGGCGAACGAGGCGGTAAAGGCCTATGTGGACAAGATGAAGGCGGAAGGCAAGCCGGTTCCTTACACCGAAATCGACCGCATCCAGCGTGAGTATGCCAACAAGATTCCGCGGCCTCCGTTCAAGTCCCTGATCGATCATTTCGATCACATCGTCAAAGTCGCGGGTATCGATCACGTGGGATTAGGCTCGGATTTCGATGGCGTTTTTGGGCAGACGCCGCAGGGCATGGATTCGGCGGCCGATCTTCCGAAGATCACGCAGGCGCTACTCGACCGCGGATACAGCGCTGACGATATCAAGAAAATTCTGGGTGGAAATGTGCTGCGGGTGTTTCGCGAAGTCGAGCGCGTGAGCCGCGAGATGCAGGGGCAATCGCGCTAGGACCTCGCTGTCAACGCCTTTTGTTATCCATGGTCAATGCGTGTTAACGCCTGGTTTCAGCACTTCAGGTCTCTTTCCAGGGTACGAGCCTACGCACCGGATGCCGATTGTTTTGCTGGCGCGAGTGCGAGCAGGACAATGCCGACAATGACAAGCGCTGGTACGTCACCCAACAGATGCCCGTGTTCGCTAGCATTACCGAATGCCTGCACGGCCATAATGGCAGCGTGAACGAGGCTTGACCATGCCGTGAAGGCGATCAAGCTGCGATTCGCCGACGGGTTACGCGATGCAAGCAGCAGGAAAATGCCGAGCGTGGCATACACGCCAAGGATCATCTGCTCGTATTCAGGCTGATTAGGCTGCCATCTCCACCCGCTTGGCCATAGAACCATCATCAACGGGTAAACACCCAGCAAAAAGATCAACCCCACGAGCACCAACACAACCTTCAACGCCGTTTCTCGATTCATTGTGCCCCCTTGTATGGCGTGGAATACTACTCCCCTTCCTTGGCTGGCGCAAAATCCTGATCTCACTCATCGACCCGGTGACCGGGTTCGAGCGTCAAACGACCGATTCCATATACCCCGAACGGGGTACCGGCAGACCAGCCTCCGGTATTAGAAAAAAAACCTTCTATTTGGCGATGCGCTGTTTTCCGCGGTGGCGTACTTTTGTTCGTGAAGGAGCCAAGGAGCAGAACAGGTCTAACCGATGATCGCAACCCAGCGACGGAGATAATCGCGAGCAAGGCGTCGTGAAGCAAACGGCTGACATCACAGTGGGTGGTTTCGGCGAGGCAGAATAAGGAGCCGAATATGTCGTTCGAGTCAGTTTGGGGTTTCGATCCCGACAGAGCTATCCGAGCTGAAGCTCTCGCTCATGGTGATCTAGAGCCAGAAGGGTCCACGTATAGCGCAGATGAACAGCGAGCGGCGCGCATACCGAGTGATGTGGACTCGCAGATTTATGCGCTTCGCCGAATGTATCGACAGTGATGCAGATGATGAGAAAGTTCCGCACGTAAACCCGCCCACTACCACCCCTCAAGGCGGCCATTGGGAAGATGGCCGCCTTCCTGCCTACTGCGAGGAGATGCTCGGAGACGGCTTGGTAAAATTGCCGACCAATTCAAGTCGATTGGCGAAGAATCAGGATATTACAGTCAAAATGAGGGGGAGGGATTGCCCCGCACGCACGCCCACTGCGGGCGTCACGAATAATTCTTCTCGGCGCGTGATGCCCAGTCAAGAACATCGGGTCGATTCTTCAGATCAATTGATGTGGCTTCAGTCTGGCTCTATGGACATTTCGTCGAATCGGATGCAACATCGCGACATTCCCCGGCGAAAATGTCATCAGGAGGTGACTTATGAAATACATGAGAGGCTTCGCACTAGCGCTGTCAATGCTTCCAATTCTGGCAATAGCTCAACTGGACACCACCCAAAAAATCGTGACGCAGGTTCCGTTTGAGTTTGTGGTCGGCAACAAGGTCGTTCCTGCCGGCGAGCTGATTTTGCAGTCTGCCACCATGAATGCCTCGGTGCTGTCGATTCGCACTCGCGACTCGAAGGTGAACATGTTTTCCAAGGCCTCTCGTGACGAGGCCAAGATGCCTGCTGCCGATTACGCGCTGGTCTTTCACAAGTACGGCAACAACCTCTTTCTGTGCGAGCTGAAGCTGAAAGACTCCCGGACGATTTATCGGTTACCACAGAGCAAGGCGGAAGCCGAGCTGCTCGCCCGGAATGTGCCTGGCACAGAACAGATCCTGCTTGCATCCGTGCAGTAGCACAAGCTGGGAAGCAGACCTCAGGGTACGGGGAACTGGGACAGCCCGTACCCTTTTCTGTTGCCGACAAGCCTTGTTCCGGAATTTCATCGTTTCCCTATTATGCTCGTTGACGCCTTGGGCAAGGGTTTTGAGTGTAATCGCCTGTTCTCGTCAGTTGAGGCCTCTCCCGATTAAGATTGCTATTTCGGAATCCGCGAATGAAGGATGCAACTCCATATCCCGCGATCAACGCAGTGCTGCGCGAATGGGTGGATGGCGTGAAGCGTTCGCTCGGCAAAAAGATTGTCGGGCTGTATCTCTCCGGCTCGCTGGCCTATGGAGATTTCGTACCGGAAAGAAGCGACATAGACTTGCAAGCAGTCGTTCGGAATCCGCTGAGCGAAGATGAACTCAGATCGGTTGAACAATTACACAGAGAGATAGAGGGACGCTGTCCTCAGTGGGCTGGCCGGATTGAGTGTTCCTATGTTCCTCTGGAACTCATGTGCGAATTGACGCCCCCTGCAACACCGCGACCATGGTGGGGACTTGGCACGTTCTATGCCGAGGCACCAGCCGGGAATGAGTGGGTCATCAATCATTACCTTCTTTCGAAACACGGCATTGCGCTTGCCGGGCCTCATTTCAGCGAACTGATACCGCCGATTGACATCAAAACCGTGCGACGAGCCAGCGCGAAGGATTTGTTCCAAGAATGGATCCCAAAAATTGATGACGCCGAGTGGCTCTCTAACAGCCATTATCAGTCGTATCTAGTTTTGAATCTCTGCCGTATCCTGCACACCGTCATCCATGGCGAGCCGGGTTCCAAGAGAGCCGCTGGCCAGTGGGCCAAGGCCACGTATGCACAATGGAAAAGCTTGATAGAGGAAGCCGAGAGATGGGCGTATGGCGATCCGATGCAGCGGAAAACCGATGCGGTG
>JASIEN010000741.1 GCA_030045935.1 Candidatus Sulfotelmatobacter sp. | reverse complement strand
GCGCAGGCCTACATGGACCGCACGGAGGTGATCACCGATCAGCCGATGCACACCACCGCCGAAGCACAGGCCTATGCGCAATCCGTGCTGAGCAAGCGGAACAAGCAAACCATCACCGCCAGCGCCAGCACCGTGGGTTTGCCCGATTTGCGCGCCGGTTGCAAGGTCGAGATCATCGGCTTCGGCGTGATCAGCGGGCCGCCGGGACAATTGGCTAGCGGCGGCATGGCCGCCTATGGAGCAAGAAGCAATCTCTATGGCGCAAGTTCGGACTTTGACGGCGAATACTACGTGACTGAGTCTACGCACACCATCGGCGACGGCGGATATCAAACGCAATTCTCGGCGCGCCGTGAAGGACCGGTAAGCCTGTCGACGAATGGTTCATAGGTGCATGGAATCGTATTTGAGAGCGGACCTATGGCAAAGATGAATGGAGTGGTAACCGGGCAGGTGGTGAGTACTGACGATCCCGATCAGCAGGGGCGCGTGCAGGTGAGCCTTCCCTTCCTCGGCGGACAAAGCGAAAGTTACTGGGCGCCAGTGGCGACGCTGCTGGCGGGCGGGTCGAGCGGCTCCTGGTTCATGCCGGAGGTCGGCGACGAGGTGCTCGTCGCTTTCAACCAGGACGATGTCGGCCATCCCTACATCCTTGGGTTCCTGTGGAATGGCCAGGATCAGCCTCCCGACACGAACACCAAGCACCGCACGATCCTGACTCCCGGCAACAACATGCTGCAGTTCGACGACACCGGCGGCGCCACAAAAATCACAGTGCAAAGCTCCGGCGGACAGTCCGTGGTTATCGACGATAGCGGAAGCGGTTCGATCACTGTGACCGGCAATTCAGGCGGCTCGATCACCTTGCAAGGCGGCGGGCGAATGATCACGATGTCGGGCGGGACGGTGCAGATTTCATGACCGAGGGAAACTCATGCCGCTGGTTCTGACCACCAATGCGCTTGTCCAGTGCATCCACGGAGGCCCAGGCACAACCGCGCCTCTTACTCCCATCTGGACGGTCAACGGCGGATTTGTCACCGCCGAGGGCGACACCGGCGCGCTGGCCTGTCCTTTCATTCTCTGCCCGTGTGTTGGATACACATTGCAGTCGATGAACCTGAACGCGACACAAATCGAAGGGCGGCAGGTGATTCTGGTGACGGACTTCCAGCAAAGTTTCACCGGGCTTCCGTTAACCATTCAAGATTTTCACACGACTTACGACAACAGCACGCCCGGGCCGCTGCCGGCGGGACAGGGCGTGCCGCCGCCTACACCTGCGATGGCCGATCTGATTCCGCCGATTGTGACTGCCGCTGCGCTGCCCAGCGTGTTCAGCATATCGACCACCCATACACCCGTGGTAATCACCTACACCCTGACCACAGACCATCCTCTGAAGTGGATTCTGACGCTGATCAGCGAGCCCCTTAAATCTCACCGGGATCTGACGTCAGGTGTAGCGGGTGCATCGGTAGTTCCCTCGGGTGGGAGTTGGACTACACCCTCGATGTCGATCACCGTCACCCTAACTCCGGCTTTCGTGGCCGCTTTGGGGATCGGAAAGACTCACTTTTATTTGACTGGAGTAAGTGCCCGAGGGGCCTCCGGGAACGCTGAGGCCATCATTCAGGTCACAACATAAACAGAAGCGCACTAAGCAAAAGGAATTCGTATGGCAACGCAAAACGTAAGAAAGTTTCTGGGCACGGGATTCAGCTTTCCGATGCGGGTTTCGCCCAGCGGGAACCTGACTTACTCGTCCGGCGAGGAAAGCGTGCGCGAAGCCATTTGGATTTTGTTGGGGACGGCCAAGGGCGAACGACAGATGATGCCCACGTTCGGCTGCGGTATTCAGGATATGGTCTTCGCGCCCAACAATCAAACGACCTGGGGCAACCTGCAGCACCTGGTGAAAGACGCGCTCACGCAGTGGGAACCGCGCATCGACGTTCTCGACGTAACCGTGACCGCAGCCGCCGATGAGGCCAACACACTGCTGATTCGTGTGGACTATCGCATCCGATCGAACAACGCATTCGGGAATCTGGTTTACCCGTTCTACATCACCGAGGGACAAGGGCAGTAGCATGCCGCTGACAGCACCAAATCTCGACGATCGGCAGTTCACGGATATCGTCGCGCAAGCGAAAACGCTAATCCCGCGCTACGTGCCGGAGTGGACGAATTTCAACGAAACCGATCCCGGCATCACTCTGGTTGAGCTGTTCGCGTGGATGACGGAAATGATCATCTACCGCCTCAACCAGGTTCCCGACCTCAATTACATAAAGTTTCTGCAACTGATCGGCATCGAGCTTCAACCGGCGCAACCGGCGACTGCAGAAGTGACATTCTCCGTCGCGCGCCCGGATTTGTCGACAGTGATCGTGCCCTCAGGCACGCAAGTCTCCGCCAGCGGCAGCTCAGGACAATCGGTAATTTTTGAAGTCGACGAAGCGTTAGTCTGCATAGGAGCATTGCTGGCGCAGATTCAAACCTTCAACGGTACGGGCTACACCACTCAGACCAACAAGAACAACACGGCAGGTCAGTCGTTCTATCCGTTTACTGAAACGCCGCAAAACGGGAACGCGCTGCTGCTCGGATTCTCGACTCCCATCGCCTTTCCCGCGGGAGTGGAGATCAACCTGGGAGTCAGCATCTCCCAGAGTGGATTGAATCAGCCAGTCCTGCAGAGCGGCGCCAACCTTCCCCCGCCTGCAACTTTGGCCTGGGAATACTGGAATGGCACACAGTGGGCCACGCTCGACCTCACCAGCGATGGCACGCGGGCCTTTTCGCAGGACGGCCACATTCTGTTCATCGCGCCATCCGACGCAGAACCTGTTGCCCTGGGAAATTTCACTACGCATCCTCTCCTTTATTGGTTCCGCGCTCAGGTGACCGCAGCCACGTACGAGATGCCGCCACAGTTGAACTACATTTTGACGAATACTATCGGCGCCACGCAGGCGATTACCTTCACCGGCGAGGTCCTCGGCGGCAGCGATGGCACTCCCGATCAGACCTTCCAACTGACGAATACACCGGTGGTGGTGCTGCAGACTCCGCTGCAGGTGACAAACTCAGACGGGACCATCGTCACCGTCATCAGCGTGCAGTTGACCGTCGATGAAGGCCAGGGCTTTATGACCTGGCAGGAAGTTGACGATTTCTATCCCTACGGATCCAACGATCGCGTCTTCGTGATCGACCACAACACAGGAGTAATAACTTTTGGCTCGGGCGAGCATGGGCGCATTCCGGTGGCGAACGCCAGCAATCCCAACGGCAACATCGTCGCGCAGAGCTACATGTCGGGCGGGGGCACTCAGGGCAACGTAGCCGCTCAAACCATTACCCAACTCCAGACCAGCGTGGTGGGAATCAGCACGGTCACCAACTACATGCCCGCCACCGGCGGCACAGACGAAGAATCTCTAGCGGATGCCGAATTGCGAGCCGGCATGGCGCTACAGAGCAACAGCCGCGCTGTCACCGTCCAGGACTACGAATATATGGCGACGCAGGCGCCAGGTGCGAATGTTGCCCGGGCTCTGGCGTTGCCGCTCTATCACCCGGATTATCCCAACGGACAGATTCCCGGCGTGGTCACCGTCATCGTTGTCCCCAACGCACCGGTGTTGGCGCCCACTCCGAATCAAACTACGCTGCAGGCCGTGTGCCAGTATCTCGACGCCAACCGTTTGTTGACCGCCGAGTTGTTCGTCGTCGGTCCGGTCTACCGCGTCATTCAAGTGCAGGTTCAGATTGTTGTTTCTACGGGCTCCGATCTGGCCACTGTGCAGAACGCGGTTGAAAGCGCGCTGACAACGTTCTTCGATCCGCTGCAGGGCGGAACAGACGGCACGGGATGGCCGTTCGGCGGCACGATCTATTACTCCGACGTATACCGCGTCATCCTGAATGTTGCTGGGGTGCAGATGATTCAGGACGGCCAGCTTCTGATTTTCCTCGACGGGCTGCAGCAGACATTCTGCCGCGATGTGCAGATCAATCCCGGTGAGTTGCTGTCGAACGACGCAACTGGTCATATCGTCAATGTCTCTTACCCGGCATCGTCATCGTGAGCGAGACAAATGGTATGAATGCGCGATTTTCGAAAGCGGTGCTGCAGGGAGTTAGAGGGCGGTCGTAAAGGGTCAGTATGAGCAACGGCACCAAACATTATCTGCTAGACGGGCTGGCGGGCTGGCGCGCAGGCACGCTCTCGGGTACCGTGCTCGGCAATGGCGGCTCGGTTCTCACGCTGCAGCCTGTACCCGGCTCAGGACGGCCGCTGGTAGACGCGGCCGGAAGCCTCGGCGGCGTGGTGTCGGCGATCAATGTAGCCGTGGACAGTCAGGATCGCGTCTACATCCTCGATGGCAAAACCTGCCACGTGAAGCGGTTCGACCGTTGCCTGCAGCAGTTCGTCAAGCTTCCCTGCATCGGCGGAATGGGCAGCGAGGCGCGAGAACTGGCCTCGCCGCAAGGCATGGCGATTTCCTGTCGCGATGATCTCTACA
>JASIEN010000740.1 GCA_030045935.1 Candidatus Sulfotelmatobacter sp. | reverse complement strand
ACTACAATGACCAGTATCACCGCCAGCATTACAGCGTATTCGGCGATATCCTGACCGCTCTCGTCTTTCCACAGTTTTTTCAACATCGGGCTGCGGGCTCCTTCAGAACTGTCTTGCTTGACCCCTGAGGTTCCAGCTAACGGGGCAAAGCGCAAATCTTGTGACCGGAGGTGTCTGCCTAAGAAATATTAGTGTGGGGCAGATTAGTCGCCAATAGCCCGTTCGTGCCATCGTCTCCCCCAATGTGGGCAGTTCATCCGTTCTGCTATCCAATGCTTTTGAGGGGAAGTGACTGGTTGACGGCAAATAGGGCGAGCTCGAGCCTGGTTGAGACGCCGAGCTTATCGAAAATGTTGCTGAGATGATGTTTAACGGTGTCTTCGCTGATCTTGAAGTATTCCGCGATTTCTTTGTTGGAGTATCCGGCTACCACGGCGGCAACAATTTCCAATTCGCGCGGAGTGAGACCAAATTTTCTCTGCCGCGCTTCGTCGCTCGAGGACTGCACCAGCACCCTGAGATATTGCACCAGATTGGAGACGCTTTCGCGGCCTACCCAATACTCCCCTGACATGACCGTGTGGATTGCCTTGAGCAATAGTTGAGTAGCTGAATCTTTCAGCACGACTCCGCGCGCGCCCAGTTGCAGGGCCTCCACGATCTGGCTCTTCTCGGCGGCGGCGGTCAGAAGGATTACGCGCACTGGAGGGCCAGAGGTGCCCATGCTGAGGTCGCGCAATGCCTCGAGTCCGGGATGCTTGGGCATGGCCAGATCCAGCAGAAGCAAGTCGGGTTTCAACTGGCGTGCCAGCTTCACTGCTTCGGCGCCGTCGGAAGCCTCGCCAATTACCTTCAAGTCCGGCTCCGCTTCCAGCAATCGCCGCAGACCATCGCGGAAAATAGGGTGATCATCGGCAATCACAATTCGAATCTGCGGCTTCCTAAAGTTCATGAGGGAGTTCTCCCGCTTTTGGAACTTTCACTTCCAGACGTGCGCCCGTACCGGGATTCGATTCTAACGTGAGCGCGCCCGCAATCAAACGCACTCTTTCTTTAATGATGACCGGCCCCTTGCCCATGCGATCGAGCTCTTCCTGCGACAAGCGGCCTTCGAAGGGGAAGCCTTTGCCGTCATCCTCAATGGTAAGGTTCCAGTGGCTGTCGTTCGAAGTGAGCCGCACCAGCGCGTGCCGTGCCTCGCTGTGCTTGCGCACATTCACCAGGCCTTCCTGGATGATGCGCACCAGCTCGCGGCAAACTTTGTCCGGCATTTCGAATTTTTCGATATCCGTAACGAAGCGGGCTGAGATGCCGGTCTCACGTTCAAAGCGCTCGACCGTGTCGATGACGATGTTCCTGACCCGCCGTGAGTCTACGTCGATTGACTTCATCTGCTGCATCAGCTCGCGCAGCTTGAGCACCTCTTCGCGCAGCAGACCCTGAATGCGCCGCAGTTCGCTGCCTACGATGTCCGGGGAAGTCTCGGCCTGGCGCCGCAGGACATCGACCTGCATTTCAACAGCAATCAGGGATTGCACGGCCCCGTCGTGGAGTTCACGCGCAAAACGTGCACGCTCGGCCGCACCCGCACGCCGGCGCAATCGATGCAGCAGATAAACGTTGTACACAGCCGGACCAACCTGATGCAGCACATCGAGCAGGAACCGCAGCTCCTCTTGCGTATCTCCGCGCCCGGAAGGCTCGAAGACGAACAGGCGCCCCCGCCACTCTCCGCCGAAGATGAACGAAACAGAAATGATCGATTGAAAAGGTTGTCTATTGCGCAGCCGCATTAAAGGCTCGGTTGTCGGCGAAGGAATCGGATTTCCATCACCATCCAGTGCTATCACAGAGCACCGGTCTTTCTCCAGCCTGGCATAACAAACGTCGCCCGGAAAGTTGTCCAGATAGAGCTTCGCATCGCGCGGACTGGAATCAAGCCACACGAATTCAGCAGCCGTGGTATTCGGGTTACGCAACTCCCCGAGAAAAGTTCTGCGACTGTGGATTTCCTGAGACGCAATCAGGATACGTGATGCCGAATACATTTCAGAGATTTCTTCGCACATTTGCTGCAAAGTTCCGGTAAGTCCTGCTTCTACACGAATCTTGGCCAGCATGCGGGTCACAGCCGCCTTCTCGGCGCGAAGATGTTTCTGTTGCTCCGCCAGATAACCCAGAAGCATGCCCATGACCAGAAGATAGACCGAAAGCATGAACAACCGGTTAGGCTCAAACTCGGAAACATTAACTTGCAGGCCCGACAGCAAATGCCAAGGGAGCTTTTGGCCGTGTGACGCCCAAGCATGCAATAGAACAAAGCTCTCGCCCCAAAGCAGCACAACCTCAGCGGCTGCCGTGCTCAGGGTTTCCCACAGTCCCCATCGATAAGCGGCGGCGGTCAATACAAAGACAAAAAAGAGAAAAAACGGGCTGCGCGGCCCTTCGGCAAAAACCGAAATAAATGCCGGCCATACGATATCCGCAGCGTGGACGAGAAAGCGAAAGGCAGGAGTGGAAGCTTTTCGTCTGCGCAACAGCATCATGATGCCGATGCCGTTGGCAAGATAGAAGACGAACAACCCGTAGGCGGCATTGGAGTGCCCGAGTTGGGTGGGATCCATGCGGATCGCGACCAGGGCGGAAACCGCCAGAAAGACGCGGGCCGTGGCTAGCCAGCGCTCGGTTCGCCGGACCTCGCTGGGGTCCAAAGGGGCTTGCGCTCTTGGCCGCAAGAAATGTTTTGTTTCAGAGTGCACTAAGAATCGCTCCTGCCTCCGAGACCGACGACTCACTTGCCACGCATATTATTGATAACAAACAGTGGAATCAATTGAAAAACCCTAGATTTGATACAGCCCTGGAGAAATGTCCCGACTATCTTACGCCTAAGAGTGTGATTACCGGAGTAATCAGGTATTTCTCTATTTCAAGTCTAAAATGAAAACCATCTCTGAGACGGGAACCGCACCAGTTTAGGAGCGGTTTGGTCCTCATTCTCAATCGGACAGCTGCTACTAAGCAGCGTGAAAACTGTTTAGGTCCAAGAAAAGGACTGTTCGTGCGCCACTACGCCAAACTCTGGACCGCCATAATCGCTGCGAGCGTCGCCGTGCACGTAGCAGGTGCGCTGCTTCTCAGGCGTTCGTATGCTCTTACAGCTCTCAGTGACGTGATCCAGTGTGTCTTGCTGTTTTCAGGAACCATTTGCTTTATTCCTCATGCCTTGCGATCAAATGGACGGCTGCGACTGTTCTGGTCCCTGCTGGCCACAGGCATTGGGTTATGGCTCGTTTATCAACTGTTTTGGACTTATTTTGAGGTTTGGTTACGGCGGGATGTCCCTTATGTGTTTACGGGAGATATCGTTCTTTTCCTGCACATCGTTCCGTTGATGGCGGCTCTGGCCTTGCGGCCTCACGCTTCGGAGGATATTTATCGCGCCAGCTTGCGACATCTTGATTTTGCTCTCCTTTTGTTGTGGTGGATCTATCTCTATGTGCTGACGGTGATCCCATGGCAATATGTCATTCCCGACGGCGACACCTATAACCGCAATCTGAATTCACTATATACGGTCGAGAAGCTGGCGTTCGTCGTTGGCTTGATTCTCTGCCATCGGGGGAGCGGAAACGGCTGGAAGTCTCTCTACTCCAGCTTCCTCGGGGCCACTGTCCTTTATGGGGTCAGTTCCTATGTGGCCACGTATGCAATCAGCCGGCATGCCTACTACACCGGCAGTCTCTACGATGTTCCACTGGTGGTGTCGATGGCGTGGGTCAGTCTGATCGGACTCCGGACGCGCGTGCGCGACCCGCGGCCCGGCATAGCGCTGAGTGCGCCCTCTCACGGAATATGGCTCGCCCGGCTCGGCATGATCGCGGCATTCTCACTACCCCTTTTTGCCGCGTGGGCGCTGACCGACAAAATGATCCCGCTGCCCATCCGCAGTTTCCGCGTGGTAGTGACATTTTCGGCGGCGCTACTTCTGGGCATCATGGTCTTTATCAGGCAGCGTATGCTCGACCGCGAATTTCTCCGCCTGCTTACTCATTGGCGTGATTCCGGGGACAATCTCAAGCGTTTGCAAGCTCAGATCACGGAGTCGGAGAAGCTGGCTTCCATCGGACAGCTCGTCGGTGGAGTGGCGCACGAGCTGAATAACCCCATCACTGCTTTGCTGGGATATTCCGATCTGCTGCTGTGCACCCCGTTGACCCCCGGCCAGAAAGACGTAGCGGAAAAAGTCGCGCAGAATGCCCGGCGGACGCGTTCGCTGGTGGCCAGTCTGCTCAGTTTTGCCAGACAAAAGCCGGGCACCATAATGGCTGTAGACTTGAATTCTTTGTTGCATACTGCGGTGAAACTTGCCGAGAGTCACTGGCAGAGTCTGAAGGTCGATGTCTCATTTAGCGTCGCCGACGGTTTACCGATCGTACAAGGAGATTCCAATCAGTTGCTTCAGGTGTGCGTGCAAACGATCGGCGACGCATTTGTTGCGGCTCGTCAACAAGGCAGCAGCGCGGTGCGGGTTTTCGCCGTCCGCGAGGGTAGCTTCGCCATCGTCAAGATCTCCACGGCGGGTAGAGCCAGAAATAGTGCGAACTATGAGATGTCGGAACCGGTAAATCAAACCGTGCAGGATTCTCTTTCCGGCCTGGGACTTACCGCTTGCCAGGGCATTCTGAAGCAACATCACGGGCACCTTTCCTGGAGAAAGGACCACAGCGGGGCGTTTACCATCTCCATTGAAATCCCAATTAACGGTGCGGTTCCGGAGAGATTGAATGAAGCTGCAGTGCCGGCGGCATTGGAGCCTCAACCGTCCGCTTGAGTTGGCCGCACGCAGCGTAGATATCGCGTCCGCGCGGACGCCGAATGTAAGCTGGAATTCCGTTCGCGCGTAAGATTTTCTGGAATGCTTCAACCTGTGCCGGCTCCGGGGTGGTGAATTCGATGCCGGGTCCGGGATTCAGCGCAATCAGATTTACTTTACAGCGCAGCCCACGCAGCAACTCTGCGATTTCGCGCGCATTTTCTGGTTTGTCGTTCATGCCGCCAAGCAGCACATACTCGAAGGTGATCCATTCGCGGGTGCGGAGTGGAAAATCTCTGGCCGCGGCCATCAGCATCTCCAGGTTCCACTTCTTGTTTAATGGCATCAGCCGGGTGCGCAGGGGATCGTTCGGAGCATTTAGAGAAATAGCGAGCTTCGGCCGGATTGCTTCTTTTCCGAAATCGTA
>JASIEN010000739.1 GCA_030045935.1 Candidatus Sulfotelmatobacter sp. | reverse complement strand
CATCGCTTGCAGGCACAAGAACGTGTCGCCTTTTACGCCCCAGCCGCGCTCACGGCTGAGCAGCCCGCAGAGAACATACATGATGGAGTCAATATCCGGAGAAACATAAAGCCCCCACCACAACAGGTCATCGCCGGTATTGACGATTAACGTGATTTGATCGGAGGGAATCACCTGCCGCAGGCCGTCGACGAACTTCGCCCCGCCGGTGCCGCCACTGAGAACGCAGATCATGCCACCCTCTTTTCTGCGGCAAGGCCCTCGCGGTCGCAGGCAGCTCGCAGCTTTTCGGCGAGCAAGCCTGGGCGTGATACGACGTTCGATATAAATTCGGGATAAACTGGCAATCGCTGGCGCAATTGCGACCCTTTGCTTTCGGTTCGCGACCGCAGTTGGTCCACATGCGGCCAGGGTTTTTCGGGATTGATGAAATCGGGAGTCAGCGGAGAAACTCCTCCCCAATCGTTGATACCGGCATCCACCAACTCTTCATAATATGGCGCATTGAGGTTGGGCGGGGCCTGAATATTCACGTCCGGCATTAACAAGCGAGCTACCGCCACGGCACGGAGCATTTCACCGCCGCCTGGCTCGGGGACACGAGCCATGGGAATTCCAGGCTTGACGCGGAAGTTCTGCACGATCACTTCCTGAATATGCCCATAGCTTTGGTGCAGATCGCGGATGGCAAGCAGGCCATCGACTCTATCTTCGGGAGTTTCGCCGATTCCGATCAGGATGCCGGTGGTAAACGGGACATTCTGTTTTCCTGCTTCTTGAATCGTCCGCAGGCGGCGGGCGGGAATTTTGTCAGGAGCATTGTCGTGCGCGGCGCCGGGACCGAGCAGGGTAGAACTCGTGCTTTCCAGCATCAATCCCATGCTGGGCGAAACCGCCGCGAGGCGCTCGATCCATTCGGGGCTAAGCAGGCCGGGATTGGGATGCGGCAGCAAACTGGTTTCGTGCAGCACGAGTGCGCACATGGCTTCCAGGTAATGCAGCGTGGACTTGTAGCCTAGATGGCGCAAGGTGTCGCGCATCTCGGGAAACAACAGTTCCGGCTTGTCGCCCAGGCTGAATAACGCTTCCGTACATCCGAGTTTTTCGCCGGCTCGAGCAACTGCAAGAACCTCATCGGGCGTCATCGTGTGCGCGCCCGGTTGCGAGGGATCGCGACGAAAAATACAGTAGCCGCAGTAGTCACGGCAGAGGTTGGTTAGAGGAAGAAAAACCTTGCGCGAATAAGTGATGACTCCAGGTTTGAAATTCTCTTTTGCCGTGCGAGCGGCGGAAAGCAGGGCAGGAAGATCGGCATCGCTACAGCGGATCAACTGCAAAGCGAGATCGCGCGAAATGGGCGTGCCGGGCGATATATCGGCAAGTTCCGCCACACGCAAAGCAGCCTCTTGCCTGTTCTCCAAGGTGTGCGCGCTCATGGTTCTGGCCCAAGAAACGTGCCGCTCAATCGAATCATACATCAGCCTCTTGCACCGAATCTGCAATCGGGCGTGCACGTGATAACGTAGGCGTGTCCAGGACGCACGATGAGCCTTGATCCATTCGAATTCCGGAAAGCGATGGGCTGCTTCGCCACAGGTGTAACCATTATCACTCTCGACCTGGATGGCGAAGTGCATGGCATGACGGCAAACGCTTTCGCGTCTGTTTCGCTTGACCCTGTGCTGGTGCTGGTGTGCGTAGATCACACCGCCCGCACTCACGCCCATCTTCATGCCAAGAAGCGGTTCGGAGTGAACATTTTGGCAGACGACCAGCAGGCGATTTCACGTTATTACGCGCAGCCGGCGCGCACTCACGAGCGCGCCGAAAAGGAAGCTGGGGCCCGCTTCGACCGTACCGCGAAGGGCACACCAATACTGCACGGTGCGCTGGCCTATCTCGAATGCCGGTTAGAGTCGGCCGCGGACGCGGGTGACCATACGATCTTCATCGCCCAGGTTGAAGACGTAGTGGTGGGGGACGGCGACCCATTGCTGTTTTTTCACGGAAAGTACCGCAAGATGGGAGAGGGCCTCGAGTGATTAGCGCGGCACTTTTCCGGCGATCGATCATCTAATTAACAGGCACACAATTCAACCGACTATTGATAACCGGAGGGGACTTATTTTTATGGCAGAAAAACTGGCCAAGACGGATGGCGAATGGCGAGAGCAGCTTACGCCTGAGCAGTATCACGTTACGCGCGAGGCCGGCACGGAACGCGCTTTCACCGGCAAATACTGGAAGACCAAGGATGAAGGGACGTATCACTGCGTCTGCTGCGGCGAGCCGCTGTTCGATTCGACGACAAAATTCGACTCGGGAACGGGCTGGCCCAGCTTTTACAAACCAACCGATGGCAGCAAAGTCGAAGAGCACAAAGACTCGAGCTACGGAATAGTCCGCACCGAAGCACGCTGCGCAAAATGCGGCGCGCACCTGGGACACGTTTTTGACGACGGGCCGAACCCAACCGGCCTGCGGTACTGCATGAATTCGGCCGCGCTCGATTTGAAGTCGAAAAACAAATAGCATAACAAGAGAGGCCGAGTATCGGTCGGCCTCTTGCGCACGGCTGCAATTGAATCAATTCACTGCGGCAGGCTCACGTTCATTCCCACGTTGTAAGCGATGAACGACCAAGTGTCTGCGAACTCGTCGATAAGCTTGGTAACTGACTTTCCAGCGCCGTGCCCGGCTTTGGTTTCAATGCGGATCAGAATCGGCGCAGGTCCGGCCTGATCGGCCTGCATGGTGGCGGCAAATTTAAAGCTGTGGCCGGGAACCACGCGGTCATCATGGTCCGATGTCGCGATCAGGGTTGGCGGATATTTCGTTCCGGGCTTCAGATTGTGCAAGGGCGAGTAGGCGTACAGGGTCTTGAAATCTTCGGGATTGTCGGACGATCCATAATCGGAGGTCCACGCCCAGCCAATGGTAAATTTGTGGAAGCGCAGCATATCCATGACGCCGACCTCAGGCAGAGTAACGCCAAACAGATCGGGACGTTGCGTCACGCTCGCTCCGACTAGCAATCCGCCGTTGCTGCCCCCGCGAATCGCCAGCTTCGGAGTTGACGTGTATTTGTTCGCAATCAGCCACTCGGCAGCGGCAATGAAGTCATCGAACACATTTTGCTTTTTCTCTTTGATTCCTGCCCGATGCCACTCTTCTCCGTACTCTCCGCCGCCGCGTAAATTCGGTTGCGCGTAGATGCCGCCCATCTCAAGCCAGACCAGATTCGGCACCGTGAAATTTGGCGTCAGCGAGATATCAAATCCACCGTAACCATAAAGCAGTGTCGGGTTCTGACCGTCGAGCTTGATTCCTTTTTTATAGGTCAGGAACATGGGCACGCGCGTGCCGTCTTTGCTGTGGTAGAAAACCTGTTTGGTCTCGTAGAGGCTGGGGTCGAAATCCACCTGCGGTTTGCGGAACACGGTGCTCTTGCCCGCCTGCGGCTCATACCGGTAAATCGTCACGGGAGAAGTGAAACTGGTAAATGCATAAAAAGTCTCTTTGTCTTTGCGCTTGCCCGGGAAACCTCCTGCCGTGCCGATTCCCGGCAAGTCGACCTTGTGCAGAAAGGCGCCGTTGAGGTCGTAGACGCGAACCTCGGTGTATGCATCCTTGAGGTATCCGAGCAGAAAAACATTGTCCACAACATTTGCGAACTCGAGCTTGTCCGCGCTCTGCGGAACAACGGTCTTCCAGTTTGCGCGCTCAGGTTGGCGAGTATCGATCGCAATCACGCGACCGCGCGGGGCATCGAGGTCCGTGTGAAACCAGAACACCGGTCCGTCATTGTCAATGAATCTGTACTCAGCATCAAAATCATCGAGCAGCTTTACGACGGGCGCACCGGGCTGGGTTAGATCTTTATAGTAGAGCCGGTTCTTGGGCTCGGTACCCTGCGATACCGTAATGATCAGATAATGCCCGTCATCGGTGACGTCGCCGCCAAATCCCATTTCTTTATTATCGGGGCGCTCGTAAATCAGCTTGTCTTCGGACTGATCTGTCCCCAGCCGGTGATAATAGAGCTTCTGAAAATAGTTCGTTTCGCGCAGGGCTGCGCCTTTGGGCTCGTCAAAACGACTGTAGTAGAAACCTTTGTTGTCCTTGCTCCAGGAAGCGCCAGAAAACTTTACCCACTTGAGGTCGTCAGATAAATCTTTGCCGGTATCGACATCGCGCACATGCCACTCGTTCCAGTCGGAACCGGAGGTAGCAATGCCATACGCCATGAGCTTGCCGTCGTCCGAGATGGCATCGCCCGCCAGCGCTACAGTACCGTCCGTGGAAAGAGTATTCGGATCGAGAAGAACGTGGGGTTGGGCGCTGATCGAATCAGCTACGAGCAGCACGTTCTGATTCTGGAGGCCGGTATTGTGCTGGAAGAAATAACGTCCGCCCTCCTGGTAAGGCACGGTGAAGCGCTCATAGTTCCAGAGTTTGGTCAGGCGCGAGCGAATGTCTTTGCGGTACGGAATCTGCTCAAGATAGCCGAAGGTGACTTTGTTCTCAGCTTCGACCCAAGCTTTTGTCTCCGCCGAGTCGGTATCTTCGAGCCAGCGGTAAGGATCGGCCACTTTGGTTCCATGATAGTCATCGACCTGATCGCCGCGGCGCGTCTGAGGATAGACCGGCGGACCTGGTTGCGACGAGGTTGATGTGTTCTGTGCGGAGGTGAAAACTGTGGCCAAAAGGAATACTAACAGCAAAAGAGAAACGGTCTGACGCATGAGCGGCATGTCATCCTCGTTGAGCGAAGGTTTGAAGCGATCTATTGTGCCTGAATTTAGACGCTTCAGTACAGGAAGGGTTTCGGGCCGGTGATTAGAGCTTAAGGCGTTACACGCCGCCCCGGCTTGCCGGCGGCTTTGTAATCCGCCGGATACAGAACCACGCTGCGGTTGAAACCTTCGCCGTCGCTTTCGGTTCGCAGGTCGGTCTGATCGCGGAGAGCCAAGTGCAGAACGCGCCGCTCGCGCGAAGACATGGGAGCAAAGTGATAAGGCGTACCGGTTTGCCTGACCTTCTCTGCCGCAACCGAAGCTGCCAGGCGCAGCTCTTGCAACCGGCTGGCGCGCTGGTTCCTGCAATCAAAAGCAATCTTGTCGTGTTCGGGGGAAGGAAGACGAAGGATTTCAAAGGCAAGCAGCTCCAGCGCCCGCAGCAGTTCGGCACCGCGGTCGAGCAGCAGAACCGAATCCGGACCGGAGAAATCGACAAAGATTTCGGGCTTGTCCCACTCGCCCTGAGGCGGCGGATCAACCACGATTCGGTATTTGAGATGCAGCCCTCCGTAGGTAACCACGGCTTTCAAGAATTCGCTTATTTTGTTGGCGGCGGCAACTTTGTCCATAGGTTCAGCTCTCTGCAGATTGTTTGCTCGTGGCTCGAAGCTCGCAGCTACTTCTCCTTCTTTCTCGCCCGCTTCTCCATCATTTCGCGCATCTCGCGGCCCAGGTTGGTGCGGTTCATGATTGCCTGCTGGGCGATGGAGATTAAATTGGTCTCGGCGTAATACAGATTCAGGCCCGCTTGCAAATTGAAGAAGATGAAGCCCATCATCAGTGGCATCATCCAGTTCATCATGCGCAGCTGCGCCGGATCCATGCCCGTTTGCGGCGTCATGCGCTGCATGGCAAACATGCTAATCATCATCAAGATCGGCAGGACGAAAAACGGGTCGCGCGCCGAAAGATCGTGAATCCACAGCCAGTGCGCATGACGCAGATCAAGCGCGACGCCGAGCATCTTGTAATAAGCGATAAGAAACGGGAACTGGATGAGCAGTGGCAGGCACCCGCCGGCGGGATTTACCCCTTCTTTTTTGTAGAGCGCTGCGACTTCTTCATTCATCGCGGCTTTGCGCGGATCGCGCAGGCTGTACTTCTTATATTTTTCCTGGATCGACTTGATCTGCGGCTGAACGCGCTGCATTTTGAGCATTGATTTCATCTGCGTGATGCGCAGCGGCAGCAGCAGGATCGTGATAATGAGGGTCTGAATAACAATGGCCCAGCCCCAGTTGGAGACAATGTGCTCGTGTGTCCACTTGAGCCACAGAAATAACGGACGCGCGATCAAGCCCCACCAGCCATAATCGACCGTACCGCGAAGATCGGGTTCGCCATTGTGGACTGTGGGCACGTTTACTGCTTCCAGCGACGCCATTTCTTTTGGCCCGATGTAGGCCCGCTCGTGCGTCGCCCCGTGCAGGTCACCGACTGCGATTCCGAGCACATCTGCCTTGGCGGTTTCTTTTGCGCCCTGTTTCTGCGGGACCTGCAATGGATTGCTCAACGTGACCATTGCGGCAGTTGCGGGATCGTCGGGAATGAAGATTGCGGCAAAGTACTGATCTCCCGCACCTGCCCACTCGAAGGGGCCTGGGATGGTTTTGCCGCCGCTCACGCCTTTCACTGGTATGCGCAAGACGTAATTCGGGAAGAATATATACCCCGATC
>JASIEN010000738.1 GCA_030045935.1 Candidatus Sulfotelmatobacter sp. | reverse complement strand
CCAGCACGGCATTCATTTGTGCTCTGTAGTGCTGCGAATAGTCGGAGCGCCGCAACGTGCGTCTTTCCCCCGACGTCCCCAGCATGACGTACTGGGTGAGATTCTTTTTGGTCGCCTCGTCGACCGCACCATGTTCGGCCAATCCCGTAAACATGTCTCTGACTGCTAATAATCGCTGCGCAAGGGGTGAGACCACCTCGTCGCCGGGTTTGCGACGCGCAACGATCAGTTCCACGGCGGCAGTAACCGCGAGCCCGATGCATGAGCCAAAACAGACCCAGAGCGTATCCTCCACGTTGTTTTCGGCGATAACGTGACGATCCCACAGAGGAGCTACCACCGAGATTACGACCGTGAAGCTAATGGCGGTGACGTAGTCGGATATTGCGCTGAGAACGTAAAAGGCTATGAAGAATGAGACAACGATCCACAGAAAGTGCAGCATAGGATCGCTGATGATGAGCGGCACCGTTAGCAACACATAGATGGTGCTGGCAATCAGACCTATCGACAACTTCACCGCTGACCACAGCGTTGCCCGTGGGCTCTCGCGGACAATCAGCAATGCAAAAATCGCGGCCTGGAATGCATAGGGTATGCGAAAGATCATGGACAGAAGCATGACCAGCGTCGCCGAGAACGTCATGCGCGCGACCGTCCCCACGCGCCCCGGGTAGGGCGCCAACTCTTCCTTTAGAAAGTCGCGAAGCCAACTCAGGGTGAAACTTTGTGAATACCCCAGAGTCTGCGCTGCAGTGGCCATACTCAATTTCCGTGGATCGTGATCACGGCTGAAGCTCCGACTCGAAACAAATCCGGCGGTGGATTCAGCAAGCGCACGCGAACCGGATAGCGCGATGCCAGGTGCACCCAACTCAGCGTTCGTTGCACATCGGGAAGTCCCGGTCCCAACCTGCCAAACACATCGGGATCCGGAATGACTCCAAAGCCCATGCTGTCCACCACGCCGGAGAAGCGCACGTTAGGTTTTGACAATACATAAACATCCGCATGCATACCTGGGGCGATATGCACAATCTGGCCCTCGCGAAAGTTGCCAACCGCCCACCAAACCCGCGCATCGATCAGCGTGAATACCTCTTGCCCCACGTGAGCATAGGCACCCTCGGAAATGTTCAAGTTAGTTACAAACGCATCGAAGGGTGCGTAAACGCGGCAATTGTTCAGGTTATAGCGGGCATCCTTCACCGCCGCTTCTCTGGCGCCGCGCTGATTCACAAGCGGCTCGAGGGTGGTCACTGCATGTTGGGCTTGCTGGTGTTGAAATTTGCTCTGGTCGAGAGTGGCTTGCGAGCGCTCCGCTTGTGCCAGCGCGGACTGCAGCTCGGCCCGGGCCAAGCGCAACTGAGACTCGGCTTGCTTCAGTGCTTGAGCGTCGGCGACTTCCGAGGTTCTGGCTCGGTCCACTTGATCCACGGTTACGAATTGTTTTGGCAGAAGGGGTTCCAGCCGGTGCAGATTGTTGTTGGCATAGGTCCACTCAGCTTTGGAGCGTTCCACGCCCTGTTCCGCGTTGGCAACGTCGGCGTATGCCTGCTCGACCGTCGCCGTGGATCTGCTGACGTCCGCTTGCGAGCTGTGGATGTTCGCCTGCGACACAGAAACCGCGCTTACCTGTGCTGCGATTGTGCGGCGTTCGTCCACGATTTGTCCTTCCAGCGTTGCCTGATCGGAAATCGCGTTCTCCAGCTTGTATTCGTAGGGACGTTCATCAATTTCGTAGAGCAGCTCGCCCTGCTTCACGAACTGGTTGTCTTTTACATTTAAGTGAATGATGGGTCCTTCTACTTGTGGGGCGATGCCGATGAAGTTCGCGAAGATGGTGGCGTCGTCGGTTCGCGGATTGTGACTTGTGTGGTACAGCACAAGCAGTCCAACCAGAATCGTGGCGGCCACGATTCCGATGCTTACCCGGGGACTGAGTACCCGTTCACTTATCGCAGGTGCCTCGTCGATAGCCATAGCCTTACTACTCCTAATGAAAGAAGGTTAGCCAAGTCAGAAAGGTAAAAAGGGCAGTAAGACACGGGTAAACCAGGACCGGATAGGAGAGTTTCATGTGCCGCCGCGCCAGTAACTGTTGCACCAGCAAAGCCAGCAGAATTCCCGGCACCAGACAGACCAGCCATGCCGGGAAGAACGATCCCAGAATATCCATCGCCGGCGCTTTGGCGCAACTCGCCAGGCCACCCGCGGCGAAAAGAAGGAGGCTGACAGGTCCAGCGATCTGACTGGCTCTGATAGGACTCATCCTCAGGGCCCCTTACGCTTGGGTTGAACGGAATCTCCCGTACGGTATGCAAGATCAACTAAAGCCGTAAGCACTTGTGTTCGTGCAAGAACATCCTCTGACCGGGCCTGTGCCAGCGTGCGTTGCGCTGCGGTCACATCCAGAAGATTTCGAAGCCCGTAATTATAGGACTCGAGAGCCGCGTCGTAAGACTTGCTGCTGGCTTCCAGCAGCGCTTCGGCGGACTGATGCAGGCGAAACGCCGTATTCAAATTGGAATAAGCTGCCCAAACCTCATTAGCGATTTGATCGCGGGTGGAGTTGGCTTGTGCTTCGGCGGCGTGCTCGTCGGCCTTGGCTTGCGCAAGACTGTTTCGCCGCGCACCGCCGTCGAACAGGGTCCAGCTCAAATTCAGCGCGACTTCTCCTGTGACATCCGTAGTGGATACCCAGGGGTTTTGATGCTGCTGGCCAAACCACCACGATTCCCCGGTTGGCGTAGTTGTGAGGTTCAAGGAGGGGTAATAGGCTGAACGCGCCTCCTTCATTCTGGCGTTCGCTGAACGGATCTCCGCTACCTGCTGCAGAAGATCCGGCCGCTGTGCCAGCGCACGATCGATGGCGGACTCAACGGTTTCAGTGACGCAGTCTGGAATGGCGAGGTCTTTCAGCGCCTGCACATGAATTG
>JASIEN010000737.1 GCA_030045935.1 Candidatus Sulfotelmatobacter sp. | reverse complement strand
CGTCAGCCTGCGGATCAAAGAGCGTGTCTATCAGGCAGCGTTCGTCTTCCTGGTGCTCTTCGCTGTGATGGTCATTTACAACGACCTGATGAAGACTCTGCCGGGGTTGATGGATCGGCTGCCGTAACCGTACCTGTGAAACTCACATAGCTTTTGACGGAGCTTTGGATTTATGAGTGCGGAGGTCTGCTCGAAGTGCGGCGCGGCAATGGTTCCTGGCCAGCTCGGTGTCAAGGGCAGCCAATGGGAACTGGGCTTTAAAGCCGATTCCTCAGGCCTCTTCGCTGGCAAACGGAACATTTATGCGTCTGCTTGTCCGGCCTGCGGCTACGTCGAGGTGTGCCTGGCACTGGCAGATAGTGGAGAGGGTTCTACGTAAACGGACGGTTACACCCAAAGAGATCCAGAACCTTCCCTCTAATTCTTTTTCTGCTCCTCAATCCACTTGTCCGTTCGCGCTTCCAGCAGATCGAGCGGCAGGGTTCCACCATCGAGCATTTCATCATGGAATTTGCGGACGTCGAACTTCGGACCCAACTCGCTTTTCGCCCGCTCGCGCAGTTCGCGAATCTTCAACTGGCCGATTTTGTAGGCCAAAGCTTGCGCAGGCCAAGAGATGTAACGGTCAGTCTCCGACTGGATGGTCGGCTCGTCAACCGCTCCCGACTTGCGCATGTACTCCACTACCTGATCGCGCGACCAGCCTTTGGCATGAATTCCGGTATCCACAACGAGTCGCACCGCGCGAAACAGCTCTGACGATAACCGGCCATAATCCGAAACCGGATCCTGATAAAAGCCCACTTCCTTGCCCAGTTCTTCCGCGTACAAAGCCCAGCCTTCGATATATGCGGTAAAGCCCAAACCATGCTGGCGAAACTTCGGCAAGCCCTGCAGCTGTTGTTGCACCGAAAGCTGCATGTGATGGCCGGGCACGCCCTCGTGGTAGGCGACGGCTTCGTCGTCAATCAGCGAGCGACGGGCGAAGTCGGCGGTCGCTACGACTACGCGGCCCGGCCGCTTGCCGTCGGGCGTGCCGACCATGTAATGGGTCATGGCCGCTGCCTGAAACGCGGGGATGGCTTCCACCGTGAGGGGAGACTTGGGCAGAAGGGTAAACAGCTCGGGCAGCTTCGGCTCCATCTGCGCGATGTAACGGCGGAAGTCGTCGAGAATCTGCTCGGACGAAGTTGGGATGTATTTCGGATTCGTCTTAATCGATTCGTGGAAGGATACGAGGTCGGAGAAACCTTGTTTTTTGGCGATTACCGTCATCTCGCCCTCGATGCGTTCCACTTCCCGCAGGCCAAGCTGGTGAATCTCGTCCGCCGTCATGTGAGTGGTGGTACGGGCGGATATGTCGTTTGCGTAGCGCCTTTGGCCGTCGGGTAGAGAAGTAATCGAAAGAACCGTTCGTCCGTTCGGGGCATACTCGGTTCGAATGAACTCGGCGAATGATTTATAGGCCGGGAGCACGTCTTGGTTCACCGCATCTGTGATCTCTTGCGTCAGGCGCTTCTGATCATCCGGCGAAATGTTGGCAGGATATTTCTGTATAGGCTTCAAAAATGGATCGCTCGCAATAATTCCCTCGCACTGGCCAGGAATTTTTTCCGCCAGGAAGCGCACCATGACCAGCTTGTCTCTGACGCCCGCGCGCAAAACTTCTTCGCTCTGACTGAGGGCCCGCGGAATCTGGTGCAAGCGCGAAATGTAGTCTTCGTAATGCTGGACCGAATCGAGCGGCACTGAGAGCGGCAAATCGGCCAGGTTCGTATGAATCCCGCCCTGGGTGGTGATGGGCATCTCATATTCTTTGAGCTCGAAGTCGGTTATTCGCTGCTGGAGCACCCGAACCAAAAGGTCGTGAGACAGCTGATCTTGATCGGAAAATCCATCGGCCGAGATTGCCTGCAGGCGCGCGAGAAAATCTACATCGCCCTTGTGCCGCCGGGCGATAGCTTCGAGCGAGTAATCGGCAAGCTTGTCGTTGTAGCGATAGTCGCCATACGCGGTGGCGCGCTCAGGAAAATTGCGCAGATCGGTTTCGTAGTATTCGTCGAACAGCGCATTCTGTGTGGCAAGGCGATCGGCGGGGGATTTCGAATTTTGTCCGGAAGCGAAAATGACACTGACCATCAGCAACCCTAGGCATGTGTAAAGGCGCATAAGAGTAGGAGAGTATCAGAATTTTCATTCCCACGGGGATGCTTCACTTCTCGCCGCTTTTGCGAAAGTGGGAGCAGGTTGACCGAGTCATCGCACGCCTTCAACCTGGAACAAATCCGACAATTCGCGCGAGAACGAGTATCCGTACGCTTTCCCGTCGACGGTCATACGGACATTAATAAGCGTCGTTACCCCTGCAATATCACTGGGCGCAAGTGTCATCAGCAATTCCCGTTTTCCAGTAGTCAGGTCGAGCTTGTACACAGGAGCCGATGTCTTTTCGTCGTGATACGCATAAGCCGAGCGGCCATCCGCCGTCCAGTTGATCCATACATCTTCCGGCAGCCAGCCGGGAATCATTTTGGGCTCCCCTCCTGCGATCGGATAGAGACCGCCTCGCCCGTTCAGGTCGCGAGCAAACATGAGCTTGCCGTCGGGAGATACGAGCTGCGACTCAATATGATTGCGTTGGACCGTAATTAAGGGCGTAACGCTGTGCGGCGGACCGCCGGAAGCATCCTGCGCATACATCCTCCATCCGTGACCATCGCTGCCTTCAAAGTAAAAGGCCTTCCCGTCGGGCATCCAGCCGATACCGCCTGTTGCGACCATCGAGGGGATCGGCAGCTTCTGTGTTTCTCCAGCTCCGATCGGCAGCAAGCCGAAGTTCGTTGCGTGCAGGTCGGTGGTGTCACGCGATAACACTCGCGTGCCGTCGGGCGAAAATGCACCGCCGGACCATTGTCCAAGCTTGATGGCTGCCGATCCATCGCTTTTACGCAAGTAAGCCAGGCCGTTGGCTCCTGCAGCTGAACCCCAGTCGTCGAACACGATCATCTTCCCGTCCGCGGAGAGGTCCCTTAATTGGGCGTAGTCGAGCCAACTCAGATCACGCTCTTTTCTGTCGCCCGGACCGCGGAATTGCAGACCGCTTCTCCACGATTCTTTGGAGAGCAGAATTCGCCCATCGCGGGACACGTCGTGAAGGCGCACGATGCCCGGCAGGCGCAGCACGACCCGCTGCTTCCCCTTAAGCCCAAGACCGAGGACCGCGTCGGCCCACCCTTCTGTTTGAGTTGCAGCGGTCCAGACTTCGTTGCCGGAGGGCGCCCACGCCACGCCCTCTACGCTGATATATAACGGGGAGCGCAGCAATTCTCTTTTGTCGCGGTCAATCGCGACCACCCAGCCCGCATCGCCATCCACGGCAAGAAATTCTGTGAACGCTACCGCCTTGCCACCCGGCGCAACCCGCAAGTACCCCAGCGCGTGATCGCTTTCGTAGAGAACTTTTCCCAGTGGGAACTCAATGCGGTACTTTCCTTCGACTTGCCGCATCACGGCCATCTCGCTGCCGTCGGCGTTCCAATCAGCGGCAAGAGCATCGGCAACAATTTCCCGTGGCGAACCACCCGCAATCGGCAACAATCCTAATGTGCCCTGGCAAAGCCCGATATAGCGGTCGTTACAGCCAACCGAAATTGCCATTTCAGAGGAAGACACCGCGAACAACGTGGAGTCGACGAGGTTCAACGGCCGCGACTCAGGGCTGTCAGGTATCGTCGAATAAATTTGCAATGGCTGGCCGTTCCAGCTCGCGCTGTAAAGAATCGAGCGCCCATCGGCGGCAAACCGCGCGGCATAAACCAGGCCACGGTCAAAGGTAAGCTGATGATAGGTGGGCAGTGACGCGCTCGCTTGTCTTCGCCCCAACCACCAGGCCGCGGCAAGCAATCCGAGCATCACAATGGTTACGGCCAGCGGAACGATTCTGCCGAGGGGCATGCGATCTTTTTTTTGCGCCACTACAACTGCACTGGCGGAAGTCGAAGATGTCGCTGAGAGTCCTTCCAGATTGAAAGCCAAGTCCCGGGCCGATTGAAAGCGCTGCAGTGGCTTCTTCTCCAGGCATCGCCGGATGATACGATCCAGCGCCGGCGAAATCGGCTTGCCCGTCAGATTTAATTCTGGCGGATCCTCTTTCAGGATCGCTGTCATGGTTTCAGCAGATGTGTCGCGGCGGAATGCGCGCTGCCCGCTCAGCATTTCGTAGAGAATCGTTCCCAGCGCAAAGATGTCGGAGCGCGCATCGGCGGGCTCGCCTTTCACTTGCTCGGGAGACATGTAGCCCACCGTGCCCATGACCGCGCCGGCTGACGTGGGCACGGCTTCGACGGTTGCGCCGTCATTCGATTCGGCCTCAGGCTGCGCCAGCTTGGCCAACCCGAAGTCGAGAATTTTCACGCGGCCGTCGCGAGTGACAAAAATATTCTCCGGCTTCAGATCGCGGTGGACGATGCCCTTGTCGTGCGCCGCCGCCAATCCTTGTGCGATTTGCATGCCGTACTCGATCGCGCGCCGCAGAGGCAAAGCACCGCTCAATTCCTGCCGTAGCGTCTGTCCTTCCAGGCACTCCGAGACCAGATACGGTGCGCCATTGTGCGTCCCGATGTCGTGGATAGAAAGAATGTTGGGATGGTTCAGCGCCGCGACGGCTCGGGCCTCGGTTTCGAACCGGCGCAAACGCTCGGCGTCCTGTGCCATTCTCTCGGGCAGGACTTTAATAGCAACATCGCGCCCCAGCCGCGTATCGCGAGCGCGGTAGACTTCCCCCATGCCGCCCGCGCCGAGCGGAGCGATGATCTCGTAAGGTCCGATTTTCGTGCCGGAAGCGATTGGCATCGAGTCGCGCCATTATAAACGGCGGCTGCAGCATGGCGAATAAAAGCCTGTTTTTCGCATGCTAAAATAGACTTTCCATGGCCACCATCCAGCGTAGAAAGACCGTTACGGCCGTAGTTGGAGGCGTACGCGTCGGCTCGGATGCACCAGTTGTGGTGCAATCGATGACCAACACCGACACCGCCGATGTTCCTTCGACCGTTCAGCAGTGCGCCGCTTTAGCACGCGCCGGCTCAGAACTCGTGCGAGTCACTGTCAATAATGAAGAAGCCGCCGCGGCCGTTCCGCATATTGTGGAGCAACTCGATAAGCAGGGCATCCGCGTACCCATCATCGGCGATTTTCACTACAACGGGCACATTCTGCTCACCAAATATCCGGAGTGCGCGCGCGATTTGGCCAAATACCGCATCAATCCCGGCAACGCCAGCATTGGCCGTAAAGACGACTCGAACTTCCGCATCATGATCGAAGTTGCCGTTAAGTATCAAAAGCCGGTGCGTATTGGCGTCAATTGGGGCTCGCTCGATCAGGCGCTGCTCACAAAAATGATGGACGAGAATTCGCTGCTGCCCGAACCCAAAGATGCCCGCGAAGTCACGATGGAAGCGATGGTCGTCAGCGCATTGAACTCAGCGGCTCTCGCCGAAAAATACGGCCTGCGGCCCGATCAGATCATTCTCAGCGCGAAAGTCAGCGGCGTGCAGGATTTGATTGACGTTTATCGATCGCTCGCCGCTCGCTGTAACTATCCGCTGCATCTGGGACTGACCGAGGCCGGAATGGGAGCAAAAGGCGTAGTGGCTTCGAGCGCGGCCATGGGTGTTTTGTTGCAGGAAGGCATTGGCGATACGATTCGCGTCTCTCTTACCCCCGCGCCCGGCGGCGATCGCACCGAAGAAGTCCGCGTGGCGCAGCAGATTCTGCAATCCATGGGCATCCGCAGCTCCACCCCCCAGGTCACCGCTTGCCCCGGCTGCGGACGCACCACCAGCACGTTCTTCCAGGAAATGGCCGAGCAGATTCAAAGCTACCTGCGCGAGCAGATGCCCTCGTGGAAGACTCGCTACTCCGGCGTGGAAGAGATGAAGCTGGCGGTAATGGGCTGCGTGGTCAACGGCCCCGGCGAATCCAAGCACGCCAACATCGGCATCTCGTTGCCCGGAACCTTCGAAGAGCCGAAAGCTCCGGTCTACGTGGATGGACGCCTGTTCACCACGTTAAAAGGCGACCGCATCGTCGCGGAATTCATTGAGATTCTCGATGAATATGTGGACTCGCACTACGCCGCCAAGGAAACAGAGAAAGAAGTGTTGGCCACGCAGCGTTGATCTGATCGCCTGAATCCAGTGGGTTTACTGCCCACTCAGCATGAAGATCGGGCTCTGATTTGCAGGCTCCCCATTTTTCTGTGCGGTTCCACTGCCGAAAGGCGCAGGCAGATCAGTCACGAGAGTGTCGGCTGGCTCGCCGCTTCCGGGGTTGTTCTGATTATTTCCGGTAGTATTGATGTCGGCAATCGCGCCCGCATCGCACATACTTACGTAGACGTGGCTGCTATCGACCGAAGAAGTAACGAATGTGCGAAAGCGTGTGCTAGTGGGTGTATAAGCAGTGGGTGTGTACGGAGTGGTTGCCCCGCACACGGTACTCGGAGCCACCGCAAATTGACCTTGAGCAAACGGACCTTGCGTAGTTCCGCTCGGTGACCACGCCAGCAGAGTCATGACCGGGGTGCTCGGGTATTGCAGCGCAAGACTAGACGCGTTATAAATCGTCACTTCCGGTATTACACAAGCCGAAGTGGTCACATTCGGATCCGGGCAGGGCGATGCGATCTGATAGCTGGCCACGTAAAAGCGGCTTCCATCGGCCAGAGCAGTGACCGACATAGGAACCACGGGCTGGCAACCCGTGCACGCCGGAGTCGTAGTCGCACTGTATCCGGCGGGAATCGAAAGTGTTGCCAGCAGGATCGGGGTATCATTGGCTCCGCCGGTATCAGAGAAAACGTATAGCGTGCCGGTGGCAGGATTCGTTACATAGAGGCGGCCGAGATTCGAATCATAGAAAATGAAGTTCGCCCCTACGCCGACGGACTGGCTGCAGACTCCAGGCGCAGAGCAAACCACTGAATCCGAGGCGGTATCGATGGTCCACAGCAGCCCATCACTTTGCGTCACAACGTAGACTTTCTGACTATCATTCCGTGCAACCATCCACACAGGAGTCATCCCG
>JASIEN010000736.1 GCA_030045935.1 Candidatus Sulfotelmatobacter sp. | reverse complement strand
TAAACGTACCGTAGCTGCCACGTAAATCGGGCGTTCCCATGCCAGAAAGAGTCTTTCCTTTCGCGGCGATCGGAGGAAAATTTGCCGGAATGCGGTAAACATAATTGGGCACGCCTTGTTCATCCAGAATCTCCCAGAAAGCCTTGCCGTGCCGCAGCTGCTCTGCCGCCCCGCTGCCGAGCGGGATCACCCAGCTCCCAAGATGAAGGTTGTGCCTGGGGCCTTCGACCCGTGACGTGGAAAAATAAAGCTGAAAGCTTTTTGGATCGCGGTGAATGAAATCAAAGATCCCGTGGCCGCCACTATTCATTCCTGTGATCAGGTTCGACCACGCCACCGGACTTTGCGGCGGGATGCTCGTCGTCAAACGGCGGAACGATCCCTGCGCTGCCAGGCGGGCGAAGTTGGGCATCTTGCCCTCCGCTATGAACTTGGTGAGCAGGTCAGGATCGAGCCCGTCAACGCCGAGGACGATGACTTTCTTGGACCCGACCGCTCCCCCTCGGGCGTGCTGGCAGGAGGTGAACAGGCCCACACCGGCGGCGCACCAAACCATCAGGCACACCGAGGGAACACGTCTTCTGAAGGACACGGTCAACGCAGTTATGTAAGTAATTAATGTTATCTAGCTTGGCGGAGCGCCCTCGCCATCCTGGCCAAATCTGGGGCGATCACGGCACCGGCGCGAGATTTGGGGCATCCCGTGGAGCAGGTACGTAGATTGTACAACGAGTTGCATCGACGTCAAGACTGCAAGTCCTCTTTCCTGGACACCTTTTTCCTGCCCACCTTTTGATCAATGTCTGCGCGGCCTTTACACTTATTGCCATGATTCGAAAAGTCATCGGGGGAGTAAGTGCAATCTTTCTTTGTTTTTCTTCGTTTGCTGCGGCGGCATCCAAACCGAACCTGATACTGATTACCCTCGACTCCACCCGCACTGACCGCATGGGCTTCCTCGGAGCCAAGGGCTCGCTTACGCCCAACCTCGATCGTCTCGCCGGGGAAAGCGTCGTCTTCGAACATGCTTACGCCCAGGCTCCAGGAAGCGTGGTCTCGCACGCGATCATTCTTTCCGGAGCTTACCCGCAGAACACCGGCATGAGCGAGATTGGCGGCAGGCTGTCGTCATCGTTGCCTTACCTGCCCGACCTGTTGAAGTCACAGGGCTATCGCACGGCTGCGTTTGTTGCCTCTATCGATCTCGATCCCCAGAACGGGCCGGCACAAGGATTCGACCGCGGCTTCGAGACTTACGACGCAGGCTTCCGGCCTGTGCTGCCCGGTGCCGCTAGTCCTCCGGTAACTGAGCGGCGCGGAAGCCAGGTTGTCGCGCGGGCCGTCGCGTGGCTGAACCAGAATGCGCAAGCTCAGTTTTTTCTATGGGTTCATATCAGCGATGCGCGCGCACCCGCTGCTACCTATAATTCCACCATCACGGCATCCGATGCAGCCGTCGGTGAATTGATCGCCGCCCTGCAACGGCAAAAGATCTACGCAGGAACCGCAGTCATCGTCGCCGCCGATCAGGGCGAGAGCCTGGGCGCCCACGGCGAAGACACACACGGTGTTTTTCTCTACGACGAGACCATTCACGTCCCGTTGCTCGTAAAACTCGCTCAAGGCCAGCCCGATGCCAAGCCAGCGGCGACCCGTGTCGCCGCCAAAGTAAGGCTTGTCGACATCGCTCCTACGTTGCTTGAAATCGCGGAGGTTCCGGTGCCCTCGCAAATGCAGGGACAGTCACTGTTGCGGATCGCGAAAGCCGGTAGTGGGACGAGCGATCACCCCGTGTACTCGCGGGCCGATCTACCGCAATACGGGTTCGGCTGGAGCCCGCTCGAATCCTGGCGGGCCGGCAAATATCTCTATATTCGTGCTCCCAAGGCCGAGCTCTACGACTTAACAGCAGATCCAGGAGCCACGCACAACCTGGCCCAGAGTTCGAAGGCCACGCTCGACACGATGGCGGCGCAGCTCGATGCTTTCGATCGAAGTTTCAGCCGCGATGCCGGCAAGTCTTCCGCCGAGTTGAGCTCTTCCGAGATGCAGAAGCTGGCGTCGCTCGGATACGTCGGACTGCAACAATCGTCAGGCGCCGCTGCCTCGGTTACAGGAACCGATCCCAAAGACAAAATAACGACAGCGAATAAAGTGATTGAAGCAACGGCTCGTGACCAGTCGAAGCCGGATCGCGCCATCGCCGCACTCGAGCCCGTCGTCTCGGCCGACCCCAACCTCTACCTGGCGCAATACACGCTTGGAACGGCGCTGGCCCGGAAGGGGCAATACGCCGAGGCGGCGAAGCATCTGCACAAAGCGGTTGAACTGCAACCCGAGTCCGCCTGGGCGCACTACGAAACCGGCGCAATCCTGCTAAAGACGGGGGACTTCAAAGCCGCTATCGTGCACCTCGAAATCGCCACTGGACACTTGCCCGGCTTCGCCCCCGCACACCTCTCGCTCGCCGAAGCCTACGACCACATGAACCGAACCGAGGACGCGAAACGGGAACGCGCACGAGCGATCGAAACTCATTCGGCGGTGCGTTGAAAAAGCGGGCCCGCAGAAGGGTATATCATTACGCCCGTGTTTGAGATCCGGGTTCGAGATGGCAGCGGAGCGGATCACCCGCTTCGCTATTTTTGTCGTCTGAAAGGCGCCGATGATCGTTGTTGTTTCTGGGCTGCCCCGATCGGGCACATCGCTGATGATGCAGATGCTCGCTGCGGGCGGGCTGCCGGCTCTCTCCGACGGCGAGCGCAAATCCGACACCGACAACCCTAAGGGCTACTTCGAGTGGGAGCGCATCAAGCAGCTTCCGAAAGATCCCAATCTAATTGCGGAGGGCGAAGGCAAGGTTGTGAAGGTCATCTCGCAACTGGTTCTGTCATTGCCCGCAGATCACGAGTATCGCGTCATTCTCATGCAGCGCCCGCTACCTGAGGTGCTGAAGTCACAGGATGAAATGCTGCGACGCCGCGGTAATGCGGACCCGAAAACAGACACATCAGCGATCGAACAGGCCTTTCAGCGTCACCTGATCGAGGTAAACAAGTGGCTGGCGGGAAAGGCGAACATGCAGGTCTTGCGCGTGCACTATCATCGCGTGCTGCGCGAACCGCAGGCCGTTGCCGAAGAAATAGCCGCGTTCCTACAGGTACCGCTTAACATCGAGGCCATGGTTGGGCAAGTGGATACAAACTTGTATCGCAATCGCATGAAGTAGCGCGGCGGATGGATGGCGGGTTCATCCGTTTTGAATTCTGCCCGTGACAGCGTCGGCGAGTCCCTTGTGGTGGACGAGGCTCAAATCAACAGAAGAGCTGCTGTGGTAGGCTGAACGTTTATGAGATGGTCGGCCATTTTTTTCTCGATCATCGGCTTCTTTTCCGCGGTCATCCTGTTCGCACCGCCCTCCTGGGCCCAATCATCCGCATCGCGCAACTCTTCTCCCGATGTGTTTCTCATCACCATAGATACACTTCGTGCCGATCACGTCGCCTGCTACGGATACAAGCAGGTCGAAACTCCCGCGCTTGACGCGCTCGCCGTCGATGGCGTCCGCTTCACGCAGGCTTTTACTCATAGCCCGATCACCAACACATCGCACGCTACGATCCTGACCGGTCTTTTGCCCAGCGTACATGGCGTCACCGATTTCGGGATCCCTCTTTCGCCGCAACACTTGACCGCGGCGGAACTGCTGAAGAAGCACGGCTACCAAACCGCAGCGTTCATCGGTGCCGTGATTCTCGACAGCAACGCACTCGCTCCCGGTTTCGATCGCGGCTTCGATTTCTACGACAACTTTCCCGCCCATAGCCAGA
>JASIEN010000735.1 GCA_030045935.1 Candidatus Sulfotelmatobacter sp. | reverse complement strand
AATGCCGTTCAAGTTGAGCACCTGCCAGTGTTACTGCTGCAATCTTACGTTGGGGCACGTTCTGTCTTCTGCAGTCTTTCCCTTTTGGTATTCCGGTTGCTCCCTCATTCGAGTTCGCTGACAGCGGAGCTTCAATATGTATAGCACTGGCCGACTGCGGGGTAATGCAGGCAGCGGCTGGCGTAATGGTTTCTTATGTGGCCGCTAGTTGCTTATTTCGTGATCGTGGTCTGCCTGGTTAGCGCCATTCTCGTAGTTTCTTATCTGCTGGGGCCGAGGCACTCCGAACCTGCAACCGGCGAGCCATACGAGGGCGGCATTGTTTCAGAAGGCTCGGCGCGTGTGCGCTTTTCGGTCCGTTATTACCTGATTGCCATGTTTTTCGTAGTTTTCGATTTGGAAGCGGTCTTCTTGTTCGCCTGGGCGGTAGCGGCCCGCGACGTAGGTTGGGCTGGTTATTGCGAGGTTCTGCTGTTTATCGCAGTACTCTTTGCCGCGCTTATTTATTTGTGGAAAGTTGGCGCACTGGATTTGGCGTGGAAGCCGCGTCTTCCAAAGACGAGCAATTGATGCAGTGGTCACTTTCCAAACCCGACGTTACAGGTCTGGTCGCAACACCTGAGCAGGAGCCATTCGAACAAACCGTTCGTCGCAGCCTGATTCTGTCGCGGCTGGAGGATCTGGTTAACTGGGGCCGCAAGAATTCAGTCTGGCCATTCAACTTTGGCCTCTCCTGCTGTTATGTCGAAATGGCAACCGCTATCACGAGTAAGTTCGATGTCTCGCGCTTCGGCGCCGAGGTCATTCGCGGCACGCCCCGTGAGGCGGATCTCATGGTGGTCGCCGGAACTGTCTTCATCAAGATGGCACCCATCGTTCAAAGGCTTTACGAACAGATGATGGAGCCGCGCTGGGTGATCTCGATGGGTTCCTGCGCAAACTCCGGCGGCATGTACGACATCTACAGCGTCGTACAGGGCGTGGACAAGTTCCTTCCTGTCGATGTTTACGTGCCCGGTTGTCCGCCG
The DNA here is from genome assembly GCA_030045935.1 of Candidatus Sulfotelmatobacter sp. Lineage (GTDB taxonomy): Bacteria > Acidobacteriota > Terriglobia > Terriglobales > Acidobacteriaceae > Sulfotelmatobacter. The sequence goes on along the minus strand of JASIEN010000735.1, from coordinate 2,397 downwards.
CGTCCGGAGGCATTCCTGGAAGGCTTGCTGCTGCTGCAGAAGGCAGTGGGGACCGAACAGCGCCCGCTCAGCTGGGTTGTGGGCGCGCAAGAAACTGTTCGGTCTCCACTGCCATCTATGCGCGACTTAATGCGCCCGTCACGCCAGAAGGCGACCGCACTAAGGGAGCCTGACGAGGTATGATCGCCCCCGCTGCAACGATCGCCCAGGAAATCACCGACCGACTTGGTCCCGCAGTTACTCCTCAGAAAACGCTTGACCGAATACCTACATTCTGGGTGGAGAAAGACCGTGTCTTCGATCTGATGAGCTTCCTCAAGGAAAAAATAGACCGGCCGTACAAGATGCTGTACGACCTTTCTGCCATCGACGAGCGAATGAGACAACACCGCGACGGTCAGCCGGCAAGCGATTTCACAGTTGTCTACCATCTGCTCTCCCTCGAACGAAACGAGTACGTTCGCATCAAGACGGCCCTTAAGGAAGACCATCTTTCGCTGGCGAGCATCACGCGCATCTGGCCCGCTGCCAATTGGTACGAGCGCGAAATTTGGGACATGTTCGGAATCGCCTTTGACGGGCACCCCCACCTCCACCGCCTTCTCATGCCGGACAGTTGGGTCGGCCATCCTTTACGCAAGGAGCATCCGGCACGTGCAACCGAGATGGGGCCTTATCAACTGCCTCCATCAAAGGAATTGGCCGAGCAAGAAGCGCTTCGCTTTCGCCCAGAGGAATACGGAATGAGCACCGAGCGAGACGGCTACGATTTCGTTTTTCTCAATCTTGGTCCCCAGCATCCGGGAACGCATGGTGTCTTGCGAATTGCATTGCAGTTAGACGGTGAAGAGATCGTCGACGCGATTCCGCAAATCGGCTTTCACCATCGTGGCGCCGAAAAGATGGGTGAACGCCAATCCTGGCACACATATATCCCGTATACCGATCGCGTGGATTACCTGGGTGGGGTAATGAACAATCTGGCTTACCTCACCGCAGTGGAAAAGCTTGCGGGCATTACGGTACCACCCCGCGCCCAAGTCATTCGCGTGATGCTTTCGGAATTGTTTCGCATCATCAGCCACCTGGTATGGTACGGCACGTTTGCCCAGGACGTTGGCCAGATGTCTCCGGTCTTTTTCACGTTCAACGATCGCGAGCGCGCTTTCAGCATCATCGAAGCCATCACCGGGGCGCGCATGCATCCGTCGTGGTTTCGAATTGGCGGCGTGGCCGCGGACCTGCCGAAGGGTTGGGACCAGATGTTTCGCGATTTCATCAAGTACCTCCCGCCCCAGCTTGTCGAATATGACCGCACCGTGATGCAGAACTTCATTTTCAGAAAGCGCACGAAGGGAATTGGCAGCTTCACGGTCGACGAAGCCATCGAGTGGGGACTTACCGGCCCAAATCTTCGTGCGTGTGGCCTGGACTGGGATTTTCGGAAACGGCAGCCGTACTCCGGATACGAACACTTTGAGTTCGACATCCCAACCGGGAAAGACGGCGATGCTTATGACCGCGCCGCCGTACGTATCGAGGAGATGCGGCAGAGTCTGCGCATCATCGAGCAGTGCGTCAACAACATGCCCGAGGGTCCGTATCAATCGGACCATCCTCTGGCAACCCCTCCTGTGAAACAGCGCACGATGCACGACATTGAGACCTTGATCACTCACTTTCTGAGCGTGAGCTGGGGTCCGGTAATGCCCGTCGGCGAAGTGCTCGGCGCCATCGAGGCCACAAAAGGAAACAACGGATATTACCTGGTGAGCGATGGCAGCACCATCTCATACCGTACGCGCATACGCACACCATCCTTCGCAGCCATACAGACGCTGCCGTTACTAGCCCCCGGCCTGATGATTCCCGACCTGGTGGTCATTTTGGGCAGCCTGGACTTTGTACTCGCAGATATCGACCGGTGAGGAACTGAAAAGATGTTGACGACGGAAGAAATCCACGAGATTGAGACGGAAGCGGCTCATTATCCGAAGCGCGAAGCGGTTTGCATCGACGCGCTCAAGATCGTGCAACGGCACCGCGGCTGGGTCTCAGATGAGAGCGTTCGCGACATCGCCGCACATCTTGGCATGTCTGCCACGGACGTGGACAGTATCGCCACGTTTTACAACCTGATTTTTCGTAAACCCGTAGGTCGCCACGTGGTGCTTGTCTGCGACAGCGTGAGCTGTTGGATCATGGGCTACGACCGCGTCAAGAAGCATCTGGGCGAGCGCCTTGGAATCGATTATGGCCAGACCACCGCCGACGACCGCTTCACCATGTTGCCCATCGTGTGTCTGGGATGCTGCGATCACGCTCCGGCCATGATGGTGGATAGCGATCTGCACAGCGACCTCAATCCCCAGAAAATTGATTCGGCGCTCGAGAAAT
>JASIEN010000734.1 GCA_030045935.1 Candidatus Sulfotelmatobacter sp. | reverse complement strand
GGTAACGCCGATATCCAGCGACGTGGAAGTTGCCGAGACAACCGTGCTCTTTGACTGAGGCGGACTGTATGTTTCTGGAGCCAGAGCCGCGCTGATGGTTGCCGTTCCAACCGCCCCCGGGGTAACCCATGTAAAGGCAATCCCGGTCTCATCAGTAACGGAGGAACACGTGGTGGTGCCGTTGCAAATCGAGAGAGCAGCGTTATTGGTGGCTGACCATCCGACGGTTGCGCCGTTTACCGGCGTAACTCCATCAGACTGGACAGCCTGCACGATGACAGGATTCGGGGCTTGGGTACCGACCGGGGTCGAAGGATTCACGCCTTGCAACAACACGATTTCGTCGGTGGCAGCAGCTCCATAAGTGAGAACGTTTGTCATGATGGAAAACCCGCCGCTGACCGGATCGGTGATGGTGACTGTCTGTAGGCCGTCGCTTTGAGCCGGCGCTGCGACCAGTAACTGACTGGCATTGCTGGCGAGCAAAGCTGCGCCGGTGCTTCCAACAGTTACAGCTTGTTCAGGTTGTAACCCCGTGCCCTCGAGCGCAACCGGCCCGCCGGCCACAGGAAGTCGGGCGGGAGTTGCCGCGTCCCCATAGATTACATGTGCGTGGTACCAATAATCCGGACGCCCGTCGCCGCGCAGATCTGCGATTCCAACGATAAAGCTCTTCGAGGCCAGAATCTGCGCATCGAGCCGGCTCTCGGCATATTCAGCTGTATTGAATGGGGATGTGGTGTATGCGGGTGGGGGCGTGCCCGCCGGATCGCCCTGGCTCCAAATGCCGACCACGGGCTGGGTTTTGGATTCAGTCGGGTAACTGCTCTCATCCAGAGCCGTGACCGCAACGGATAATGTGCGGTTTGCCTGGGCCGTAATTAGAAAATACGGATTGTCGGCGTAGCCGCTGATCGAGCCGACCCAATCGCCGGCAACTGGAATGGCTGCAGGGTTACTCCATGTTTGCGTTGTCCACCAAGGAGGCACGGGTTGCGCGCCGCCTGACATCACAATGTCCTGCTCCGTCTCGCCGCCTGCACTCACCGTCACGACTACCGGCTGAAAGCTTCCCGATGGCGCCACCTGCGACGGATCGTAGGGGCCAACTCCGGCCGACCACAGCGGATCGAGGGGCTCGACTGACAGCTCGTACTGTGCTGTACCCGCGCCATTCGGGATGGGCAATGCTCCGAGGTCGAAAAATCCCTCCAGTGTCTGATCGGATGACCCGAACTGGCTGTAAGGGACACCGAGCGGGTTGCTCCAGCCGGTGATGGCGTTTCCCGCGTTGCCGGTGAAGAGAAATCCCGAGACCGCTGTAGCTCCGTACTGGTCGGAGGGCAGATTTGTCGAAGGATCAATCCAGCGCGCAACAACATTCACGCCCTGCATCGGCTGGCTGGCGTTTCCCTGAGGATCTGAAAAATAAACGGAACCATAAATTCGAGCCATGTTGCCCGGCGGGCCGCTCGCGGGAGGGTAGAGTCTGGTCAGCTCCGCCACATCGTCTGCTGCGAGTTGATAGGGGTTGGGGTAACAGGACGTGATCGGCACACAGTTCGGGGGATCAATGTAATGCATCACCGGGAATCCGGCATAGTCGGCTTGAGTCGGCGGCGGGTCGTACGTGATCACGTTCAAATTCATCTGCGACCACCCCATGCCGAGCACGCTACCCAGCACGCGCACTAGCCGGTATTCCACGTCCGTGAGTTGGCTCGATGCGGTAGCACACTCGCCGTTGATCACCACCAGCGCGTGCAGAAAATTACCGCTGGTGCCGAAATTGTCGACCCCGCCGAAGACGGCATTCCAGAAACATTCGGAGGGATCGCCGGCGCCCGAGCCGAGCAGCGCGTCGGTCACAGTGCCGTCGTAGTCATAGACGATGCCAACGGGTTTTTCTGTGGCTGACGGGGTAATGTCGGCAGGAGCCGTAACCACACCCTGGGAGTTCACCTGAATGTTGCTGCCGTTGACGTCTTCAGCAAGCTGGCCGGCGGCGGTGACTGCCAGCGACGCGGTAGAAACTGCGGTCCACTGGGCGAAGGAGTTGGCGACAAAGGCGTTGGCCTGGGAGTTCGACAGAATCGGGCTGAGATCTCCCTGATCGGTGTAGTAATTCACTACCCCTTGCGACCAGATCATTGGCTGGCCCATGGTCGTGAAATAACTGGAGCCGGTCACATATTCCGGTCCGCCCGCCCGCGACATGAGAGCAAAGAAAACCACGATCGCCAAAGCGGCCACAAATCTTACCGAGAATGAGCACAGGTTGCTACTGCCCCGGGTCATCTTTCGGGCTCCTGATCGTTATTTTGGGCGCAGCCATCGCGCGGCGGATACTGGATGCGAACTTGGCATAGGGAACATGAGTTTGGTTTCGCCATTCCCTCGAGCCCGAAAGAAATTCCGTCTGCCATGGATTAAGCACGATCGTGTCAGGCGGGTTCATTTCGAATCGGCCGACCGTGCTATGAACGGGGCTGGTGAACCCCAATCTGCTGGGCCGATACAAGAAGAGCAAAACGCGATCACCTACGCGATAAGTCTCGCCGCGTGGCCACAACCCGGCCCATTCACGGACCTTCAGCCTCTCGCCCGGAAACGCGCCGCGGAAAGCATCCTCGACGTGGAAAGTGACAATGGTGGCGGAGGATATTTCTGCAACTTGACCCGCTTCGTGTTGCACAGCAATTACCTGTCCCGAAAAAATGATTCCGGCGGCACGAACCAGGGAGCGAAGAGCCGCGAGCGAAGGAAGCTCTAGGGTTCTCCAAGGTGTGCCCGGTGGCAGCGTTTCTGTTATGGAACGGGGCATTGCCGTGGGGAACGGAAGCGACACTGTGCCTGGCCGGGTTGCGGGGTTGGTTGCTAAACCCTTGTTCTGAACACGACCGGCAGCCGCGTTCTGCTCGGCAGCGAATGTCGAGGCAAGAAAAACAAATAAGCACAGGGTGAGCAGGCATTTCCCAGTCATTGATCACCTGAAAGACGGTGTGTGCTCGAAGGGCCGGGAAACCGGGCAGAATTTTAGGATAACGTATGTGCGCAGGCTGTGATAGTCGTCACATAGAGGCTGTGGAAAAGTGGGGACCGCGCTTGGCAGCGTCCTGAATTTAAACGCAGAGGAGCATAGGGGAACACGGAGGAACCACGCAACAACTGCCCTGGTGTCAAGAATAACTTGCTACTCGTCGACCACTGGGTTCCTCAGCGTCCCCACTCCTTCAACACTGACTTCCATCACATCGCCGGCGGCAACCGGGCCTACGCCCTCAGGCGTTCCCGTGGCGATCAGATCGCCGGGGAAAAGCGTCATGCATTGGGCAATGTGACGAATCACCACATCAAGCGGGAAAATAAAATCGCGTGTATTTCCCGACTGGCGGACCTCGCCATTGACGCGGGTTTCCACTCCTACGCCTGCCCAGGGATCAAGCCCATCAGCCACAACCGGCCCCACCGGACAGAATGTGTCGAAGCTCTTAGCCCGCGTCCATTGGCCGTCTTTGATCTGCAGATCGCGCGTAGTGACGTCATTCAGGCACGTGTATCCCAGGATATAAGGACGCACGTCTTCATCTTGCGCCAAGTGATAACACTTCTTGCCGATCACCAGAGCCAGTTCGCCCTCGTAATCAACTCGCTGGGAAATCTTCGGCCGCCGCACTGTTCCGCCAGAGGCAAGCAACGACGAATCAGGTTTGAGGAACAGCGTCGGCTCCGCCGGAACTTCATGGCCGAGTTCCTGCACGTGTGCGCGGTAGTTTCGTCCCACGCACACGATTTTCGATGGCCGCACCGGCACCAGCAGATGAGCTTCTTCCAGCGGTATGGGATCGATGCGGCGCGAGCGCAGGCCTTCGACGTCGCCATCAGATTCTTCCGGCGGAGTCAGAAGAATGCGGAAAATCGATTCGCGCCCAGCGACTGGTTCGACCAGGCCGTAGTGCGCCTCTCCATTCAGTTCAAAGCGGCAGTATTTCATAGGGATTATCTAAAGCAGAAATCGAAAGCGTATCAGAATTTTCGTCTATCGGCGCGAAGCGTTGCATGGGGTGATCCTGAGCGTAGCCCCCTTGCAGGCGCAGCGGAGGATCTCCTAAGCTGGGACCATTCTCATTGGGAGATTCCTCGCCCCGCCGGTGAAAGCGCGGGACTTCGGAATGACGCCGTTTAAAGCGACTTTAAGCTGAGGGTCCTTGCGTCCGGTCCGTTACGGCACCGTCTCACTAGCCTCCGCCGACCGCGTACTTTCATTCCCGCGCTCATCGACCGCCGA
>JASIEN010000733.1 GCA_030045935.1 Candidatus Sulfotelmatobacter sp. | reverse complement strand
TCATGTACTGGCACGATCACCGTCGATACGAGCGAAGTAGGTCCGCATACTCTCACCGTCGATGCGGAGGATTCGGCCCTGAACACTGCAGCACAACAAGTGACCTATACTGTGCAAGGGAACCAGGCCCCGTTGACGCTGAATACGACGTCGCCATTGGTCTACAACCAAGCCGAGATTCTGAGCGTGACGGGTGGCAGCACGGGAGGTGCAGTGACGTACAACCTCTTGTCCGGTCCCTGCACTCTTGTAGGCAACCAGCTTACGGCCAACAGCGGCACGGGCAGTTGTACTCTGACCGCGACCATGCTCGGGAACAGCAACTACAATCCCGTGACCAGCACTATTAGTGCGGTGACTCTGGCGCTGGCGCCCCAAGCGATCACCTTCACCACCAACGCTCCCTCGAGCGCTGCCTACAATACCAGTTTCACGGTTGCGGCGAGTGCCAGTTCCGGCTTGCCCGTGAGTTATGCCAGCGCGGGTGCCTGCACGGGCGGTCCAACCTACACCATGACAAACAGCACGGGAACGTGTTCCGTCATTGTCAGCCAAGCTGGGAATACAAACTACTCGCCAGCAACAACGATCACACAGACGGTAAATGCGACCGGACCGCTAGTCACGATGACCCCAACCAGCTCCAACTTCGGCACCGTTTTCCTCGGCATCACGCTGGACCCAGTCGTACTCACGGTGCAAAATGCTGGCACCGCGACGGCGAACCTGAACCCGTCGTTAACTCTGAGCAGCGGGACCAACAAACTCGATTTCACACTGCTTGACAACTTCCCTCCCTTTAACTTGTGCACCTCGACGCTGGCGCCGGGGAAGACCTGTTACATTGTGGTGGTTTTCTTCGCCGGCAACACTGGCACCGTTTCAGCCGCGCTCAACGTGACTACCAATTCTCCGGGGAGCCCGTTGGTAGCTACGTTCACAGCGAACGTGATCGATCCTCAGGCGAACTTGAATCCAACAAGCCTGAGTTTCGGAACGCAGAATCCCAACAGCAGCACGACCAAAACCGTGACGCTGAAGAATACGGGGAGCACAACGCTGTCGCTTAACAACATTGCGGTGACGGGCGGGAACGCGGCGAACTTTACCCTCACGGCGAGTTCGACTCCGTGCGGGAGTTCCCTGACCGCTGGGGCTAGCTGCTTGATCAATGTCACCTTCAAGCCAACCGCTAAGGCATCGTACTCAGCAACGCTGCAGATTAGCGACAACTCGATAACCGGGAACACGCAGATTGTCCCGCTCTCGGGATCGGGCAACTAGGGGAAGGGATCTGTGAGGCCTTCCTGCCGTACCGATAGTTGACGCAGGCTGTGAGAAAGTGAGAGATAGTGCCGGCCCAAAAGAGCCGGCACTTTTTTTGCTTGTTTTTTGTTCAGCGGCTACTGAGTTGCGGCCCGGGAGGATTCGTCATACATGAGTTTCATGTCGGCGCGATCAAGCAATTTTTCGGCGCCAGGCTCTTTCCTGATCGTATCGAGCTTGTTGATTACGGCGCGGTAATTCTCCTGAGCGTCAGCAATGTTGCCGGAATCTCTGGCGATATTCTCCGAGGAGATCCTGGCTAACAGGTAGTGCGCCTGTGCACTCAGCGCCTGCTGTCCGAATTTGTCGGCAAGCAGCAGAGCCCGCTGCAATTCCTGGCGAGCATGGGCATAGTCACGGCTTTCGATCATCGCTTCGCCCATGAAAATAGATGCTTCGACCGACGAGTATTTCAAGCTCAAATCACCCGCCTGCTGGATCAGCTTTTTCAGCTCTGGAATTGCCTGGCGTCCGTTTTTCTCACGGACCTCGACTTTGGCCAGGCCGAGTTTGGCCAACAAGATCTTTTGGTCGTCCTTGCTGCGGTTGGCGAATTGCAGCGACTGTTCATAAAGGGAATGAGCAGATTTGTAATCTGCCCGATAGAAAAATGCGTCGCCTTGAAAATCCAGCGTCTGCGCAATCAAACCGTCATTTTTCAGTTCGCGAGCGCGGCTCAGCGCTTCCTCGAATGAGCTCTTGGCTTCGTCGATGCGGCCGGCGAGGACGAGCGATTCACCGTAGCTCGAGAGAATTTCCGGCATCCAATAGCTTCCATCTTTGAGTTCGCGCAAGGTCTTGAGAGCGTCCCCTTTGGAGCTGACGGCCGCGCCGTATCGACCCTGGTCATCGAACAGCGACCCTAAAGCGTAGGAGACGACGGCCGCCCCCTTGGAGTCGTTCATGCTGCGCCGCAAATCGAGCGCCCGCATGAAATAGGAAATCGCCTGATCATATTGCCCCATGCTGTCCAGGACCTGACCGAGGTTCTGAACGGCCTCGACGATATCCCCGGGCACTTTCGATTTTTCGCGCAGCTGCAGCACTTGCTGAAAATAAGTCAGGGCGTCTTCGTATTGATTTTTTTCCGAGTACACCGCCCCGATGTTGTTCAGGCAGATAGCCTGCAAGCTTTCATTGCCGATCTCACGTTCAAATTCCAATGCTTCCTTGTACATCTTCAGCGCCTGATCGTGGTCGCCACGATCGTCGGAGA
>JASIEN010000732.1 GCA_030045935.1 Candidatus Sulfotelmatobacter sp. | reverse complement strand
AATATTTTTTGACACCAGCACTCGCGACCTGGGCGCTAACCCGCGGCTGGCCATGTGCTCGGTATAGCTCATCAACTTGTTGAAGTGAATTTTGGGCGAGGCAACGAAGGTCCCGGCGCCACGCCGGCGTTCCACCAGGCCTTCGCGCTCCAGGCCGGCCAGAGCGTGGCGCGCCGTCATGAGGCTTACTTTGTGGGTCTTGGCAAGCTCTCGTTCTGAGGCCACCGCATCGCCGGTCTTGAGTTCAGCCGACTCAATCCGCCGCCGAATCGTATTCTGGATGCGCTTGTAGGCCGGTGTTCGGCCATCGCGATGGTTTCCAGACATAAGCCGTTCCAAACTGACCCATAGTAGCCTACGGCACTTCCTGAAGCGCTGCCCGGCTCTGTGGGCATTCTTGTGTTCGCCTCTGCTATATAGCGTATTGCAAGTCAACGTGTAAAGTTAAAACTTCAAGAAAGTACCAGAAAAAGTTATTGCTATAGAGCAGGCGTGGTAAGCCGGGACTACTTGCCTGCCAGCGTAATGGCGCTATCGTCATGAGTTTAGAGGCGGAATGTGCTCCACTACGCCAATAATCCGGTATCGGTCGACGGGCAAAAACGCGTCCCGCTTTTTGCTCAGGATTTCCACAGCACAAACTGATATAGAGCATTGCGCCTCGGTACAAGCTAAAAAAATTGCGCGATCGTGCATTTTTTTCTTGACCACGAAGTTCGATGTGCTATATAGCATAGTCCGATTGTTACTAGGGCCTGTTTGCCGTGTTCCCAGGCCGAAGTGCTCTCAGGAGGCTGTGCCATGAAAAGGACAGGGTGTGGGGTTCTTGTTGCGTTAACTCTCATTGCGACGTTCGGCGTAATAACGCCGGCGCGGGCGCAGGAGGTAACAGCCAGCATCGTTGGCACCGTTACAGATCCCAGTGGTGCGCCATTGAAGGGCGCAAGCGTCACTGCGACGGACGTCGACCGTGGCACGGTTTGGACAGCACAGTCGAATGAAACCGGCGCCTACAATCTTTTGCGTTTGCCTATCGGCAATTACGCAGTGAAGGTGGCCTCTCCCGGTTTCGAAACCGCACAGATGCCGAAATTCGCGCTGGTATTAAACCAAACCGCTCGGGTAGATGTTCAGTTGAAAGTCGGCAAGGCCAGTGAGACAGTGGAGGTATCTGCTGTCGCTCCATTATTGCAAACCGACACTACTGAGATCAGCACTCCCCTCGATCATGTAGTCACGGAAAATGTCCCCCTGCTCACCCGCAATTACGGCGAACTTTCGCTGCTGACGGCCGGAGCGGTCAGCACCAATCCGGGAGCCTTCACCTCCGGTCAGAATACTTTTCAGGTAGGGCGGCCGTACATCAACGGCAACCGCGAGCAAACCAGCAACTACATTCTGGACGGCATCGACAACAATCAGCACGACAACAACGAGGTTGCGTATACACCCAATCCCGACGCCATCCAGGAATTGAACGTCATCACCCAGAATCCATCGGCCGAGTTCGGCAACTTTTTGGGTGGCATTATGAATGTGAGCATTAAGTCTGGCACCAACTCCTACCATGGCAGCGCCTTTGATTTCTGGCGCAATGACAAGCTCAACGCCAATTCGTGGGCCAACGGTCTGACTACGCCCGTCACGCCCAAGGAGGCCTTCCACTGGAATCAGTTCGGCGCTACCTTTGGTGGCCCGATTCTCAAGAACCACCTCTTCTTTTTCGTCGACTATGAAGGCATTCGCAATCCCACGAATTCCCCACAATCTGCGATAGTGATGAGCCCGGCCGAGCGGACCGGGAACTTCGGCGAGCTGTGCACCGATGCCGGCGGTGACTTCAACGGTTCCGGGCTATGTTCCGTTGTTTCGGGTCAGCTTTATGCGCCGGGAGCGAACATTGCGCCAGGTAGTCGTGCCTTCGTTCCCTTCAACAATCTGACCGCGGCCGCGCCGAACGGTGCCGGCCTCACGCTCAGCCCCGCCGCCTTGAATATTGTGAATTCGTCCCTGTATCCCACGGCCACCAACAATGTCCTGTTCTATACCCAGCACGAGTTGAATAGCGCCGATCAGGGTGACGTCAAGATCGACTGGACGCCTGGCGACAAAGATCGCATCTCCGGCCGCTATACGCAGCAATCTGTTCGTAATCCCACAACAGAAACCTTCCTGCTGTCCGACAACGGGTTCTCAAATAACTTGTACCCGCTGCACAACGGCGTGGCTGACTGGACGCACGTCATTAGCAGTTCCTTGTTGAATGATTTCCGCGTGGGCTTCAGCTACTTTCCCGTAACTCAGAGTTATTCGAATCCGGTCAATGAGAATCTTCCTCAAACTTTCGGAATTCCGGGTTCACCGAGCGCGTTCATGCCTTCCATTCAGGGATTGTTCGGAAGCGTGGCGAATCTGGGCAATTCTCTCTCGGCGGCAAACATATTCGCCGACACTGTGATTCAGATCGGCGATTCGGTGTCGAAAACTTACGGCAATCACCAGTTCCGCGCCGGCTTCCAGTTCAACCGGTACTACGACAATTTCCTGTATCCGGGCAACGAAGGATTGGCCGGATTCTTCAACTTCAACGGGCAGTACACGAACTTTGTTCCAACCACCGGCCCAAATGCCGGTGTAGCGCAGGGGGGCTCCGGCCTGGCCGACTTCATGCTCGGCCTTCCTAACAACTATGGCATCGGCGCCGGAACCGGCAATCGCCATATGCGCAACAATCTGTTCGCAGTGTACGGGCAGGACAATTGGCGCGTGCGCAGCAACGTGACCTTGAACCTGGGGCTGCGCTGGGATCTGTTCACCCCGCGCTACGCCGCCGACAAGAACGAAGTGAATTACTCCCTGTTCGGCGGGCAGTTGCTTACTCCCGGCAACAGCGATGGTTTGGGCGATGCTCTCTACCACCAATACAACGGCATCACCAATTTCGAGCCGCGCATTGGAGTCGCATGGGAGCCGGAATTTGTGAAACAAACCGTGGTTCGAGCTGCCTTTGGCGTTTCCAATTTCTTCGAAAGCAACGGCGTAAACAATCTGCTCACGCAAAATCCTCCGTTTGAGAGCGCTCACAACGTCACCTACTTCCCCACCGGCGGCACCGCCAATCTACCGACCACTACGCTCGACCAGGGCTTTACCGGTTTCCCCACAGGTTGCACGTTGGCGCTGGCACAGGCGTACTCACCGGTGTGCTTTTCTGGAGTCAACATCCACGCCTTCAATGTCAATCTGCGGCCAGAAGTTCACTACCAATGGAATTTCAGCATCCAGCACCAGTTCGGCAATGCCACCACCCTGCAGGTTGGCTATGTGGGGCAGGAGAATCAGCACCTCTCCAATATCACGATGTTGCAGCAGCGCATCCTGAATTCGGACGGCACGGTTTCGCCGAGTCCCTACCTTAACCCGACCTTACTAAGTCTGGTTGGTCAGGCGCGCTATACAACCGATAATGGCGTTTCGAACTACAACGCTCTGCAGATCGTGCTGCAGGAACGGCTGTTCCACGGACTCCAAGCCTTGGTGAATTACACATGGTCGAAGTGCCTGAGCGATACGCCCGGCTTCTATGGGCAGTACGGCGATAACGTGGCGACCGAATCGCAGACCATCGCCGGCTGGGCCTTTCCACAGAACCCCTACGATCAACTCGGCGACTACGGCCGCTGCGCGCAGAACGTAGCCAGCAACTTCAACGGATACTTTGTATATGAATTGCCTTTCGGCCGCGGCAGGCAATTTGGCGGCAGCATGAACGCGATTGAGGATGCGGTACTGGGCGGCTGGCGCCTGAGCTCCGGATTCATCTTCCATTCCGGATTCGCGCAGACGATCTTCTCCAGCTCTGACACATCCGGCACTGGGGGATTCTCAACCCGTGCCGATTGCGTTCCCGGCGTCTCGTCACGCGTTCCGATGACATTCGATCCGACAGACAACGGTGTGCACTTCCTGAATCCCGCCGCGGTTACCACCCCCGCAGCAGGAACCTTCGGCAACTGCCAGGTAGGATCCTTTGATGGTCCGGGATACAGGGATATGGATCTGGGTATCGGCAAGGACTTCAGAATTACTGAGGGCCACGCCATAGAGTTCCGCATGGACGCCAACAATATCTTCAATATTCCGATCTACAACTTTGGACAGGAGTACAGCGGACAGCACACGGCCGGCGCATCCAACTACGGAGAAATCTTTACTTCGCAGGGATCGCGGCAAATTCAGCTAGCCCTTCGTTATCACTTCTAAGCGAAGGAGGCGTGAGCGAAGTGGGAGCCCGCAGAGTCTGCCCTGAGCCTGTCGAAGGGCGAAATCCTGACCCTGAACGCCGGGCCCGCGAAGGCGGAAGCGGAAAGGACCTCACGGAAGAGTTTGGTCGGGGAGAGAGGATTTGAACCTCCGACCCCCTGGTCCCGAACCAGGTGCTCTACCAGGCTGAGCCACTCCCCGACTGAGGTTAGTTTTCTTATTCTACTATACGTTCCGGCACGCTCAGTGCACCGCAGTTTTCTGCAAGATTGGGACAATTTTTCTTACACGCCAGCCTGTGCAAACAGCCAACTGGCGATTCACAACAAAATCGTCAAGTCAAAGTTTGACATCACCAGGGTTACTTTAGCTATCTGTCGGCGCCTCGCTCGTGACATTAGGCTCTATCGGGGTGGCCGACAAAAATGAGCAGTGTGCAGGAAGTTGTTCGTCTTGAACTGCATTCCACGTCCGAAGAGATTCAGCGCATTTCCGTCGCCACTCCTAAGACAAATAGCGATCGCAACAAAGTTCTGGACGCTCTCCGAGGCGTCGCCATCCTGTTAGTGCTGGGCCGACACACCTTTATATCGGAACTCTGGAATAAGGTCGGATGGTCTGGTGTCGACCTGTTCTTTGTGCTTAGCGGGTTCCTGATTTCGGGTCTGCTTTTCCAGGAATTCAAGCGCTTTGGCAATATTCGCCTGAAATCTTTCTGGGTGCGCCGAGGCTTCAAGATTTATCCCGCGTTTTACCTTTGTACCGCTGTCCAAACGCTCGTTTACGCGCTGATGTTCGGAAAATACCCCGGCATTCCCTCACCACTGCATTTGTTTCTGATCGATGCCTCGTATCTATCCAGCTATTTCGTGGGCATTTCCGGCCACACATGGTCGCTGGCGATCGAGGAACACTTCTATTTCCTGCTGCCACTATTGCTGCTGGCCCTGATCAAATTGCGCCCTGATAAGCGCGATCCGTTCACGCTGATTCCGATGGTGTTTCTGATAATCGCTACCGGTTGCCTGGTGCTTCGCATGGCCGCCAGGCCAACTTCTCATGTCGACTACTATCACTATTTATTTCCCACCCACCTTCGGATGGACGCGTTGTTTTGCGGCGTGATGGTTGGCTACCTGTACCACTTCAGGCCGCAGTTTCTCATTCGACTCGCACGGTGGCCTCTGCTGGTGGCCGGCCTCATGTTGCTCTCACCCATGTATTGCATGAACGTCGAATACTGGCATATGTATACGTGGGGTCTCACATGCACCTACATCGGTTATGCGTGTGTGACGATCTGGGCGATTCACATGCCTTATCGCCAGGGGCACCTGTTAACTTTTCCGGTGGAGGCGCTTGCGCGCATCGGATTCTATTCGTATTCGATATATCTCTGGCACTGGCTGGTCGTCTTCTACCTGCGACCTTACATCCGGGCAAAGTGCATCACAATCGGCCGCCCCTTTGCGTGGAGCAGTACCCTTGAGACCTGGCAGTGGCCGGCCAGTGTGGTGCTTTGCATTCTGGTGGGCATAGGAACGGCCATAATTGTCGAGCAGCCATTTCTCAGGCTGAGGGACCGCTGGTTTCCATCACGAACGCGCGCGATTTAATCATTCCAAAACAGCCAGCAGACTGGGAACACTGAGAAGGACAGTGCGGTGCTCTTAGCTGTCTTTAAGTCGGACTCCATGACCGTGAGAAGCAGAAACATCTAAGGCCGCATGCCTTTCGCGCTACACTGATGTGGCGGTGCGGCTGTTAACTGAGCTGTCGAGGTGCTGACTACAGCGCTCATGATCGTCATATCCGCTCAATGCCTCTACACTCCTCAGGAAGCAATCGACAAGCCCTTAGTGTTCGTTGAAGATGGATTCATCTCGGCCATTTCCTCGCGCGCGCAGAGCGGAGTTCCGGGCGATGCAAGGCTGATTGATCTCCGCGACTCAATCCTCGTCCCGGGCTTCGTCGACATTCACGTGCATGGCGGAGCCGGCCTCGATGTCATGCGTTCATCCCCTTCCGACCTGCCTCGCCTGCATCGCTTTTTGGTCAGCCATGGTGTAACGGCTTACTTTCCTACTACGGTGGCCGCGCCTCTCGATCAGACCTGCCAGGCATTAGGCCGGCTCGCCGATGCCATCGAGAGCTGCGACGTTCACGACGATAACAGTCCCCAAGCCCGACCGATCGGCATTCATCTCGAAGGTCCATTCCTGAGCCACAAACGGCGTGGCGTTCATCCGCCGGAGTATCTCGTCTCTCCCACCATCGAAATCTTTGATCGGCTATGGCAAGCCGCGCGCGGCCATGTGCGCATGATGACCATCGCGCCCGAGCTTCCTGGTGCTGTCGAGGTCATCGCCCACGCCACCCGGCACGACGTTCTTGTCAGCATTGGCCATTCAGACGCAGAACTTGATGCTGCTCAAGCCGCGGTGAAGGCCGGCGCACGCCATGCCACGCATACCTTCAATGCGATGCGCCCGCTCGATCACCGCGATCCCGGCATCCTCGCTGAGGTGCTCACCAATGCGCAGCTCAGCGCTGACATCATCGCCGACGGCATTCACGTCGCGCCTGAAGTTGTAAAACTTTTCCTCCAGGCCAAGGGTATTGATCACTCAGTCTTGATCACCGACGCAACCGCCGCCGCCGGCATGCCCGACGGAACTTACCGGCTCGGTCCAATTCAGGTGGAAGTCAAAGATGGCCGCTGTACCAGCGATGGCAGGCTGGCGGGGAGTGTTTTGACGATGGACCTCGCCGTCCGCAACGTTCAGCAGTATGCTGGATGGAACTTGCAGCAGGCCATTCGCGCAGCGACTTTGAATCCAACGCGCGCCGCCAACCTCGAGAAACATGGAACTCTCACCGCCGGAGCAGAGGCGAATATCGTCGTTCTCAGCCCATCCGGAGAAGTGAGACAAGCCATCGTTTGCGGCCGCGGGTTGTTGTAAAAGCACACAACCGCGTGCGCCCACCCCGTGCAACCCTGTGTGCTCTGTGGTTAAGGGTTTTTGTCGCCGACTGTCTGAGAACAGGCGTCCGGCTACGCCTTCATCAGCGGCTGCCCCGGCGAGGCAATCGAGAGCTTGTGTAGCTTGGCCGTGATTTGATTGCGTTCGTTGTCAGTTTTGCTGGCGGCCAGACGTCTACGTAGGCTGGCAATCTTGTGTTTGCGCGTGCGGCGCCGGCGAATTTCCGGCCGACGGCTGGGTGCGGACATGCAGTTGCTCCTGAGTCGAGAAATGAACTTCAATAGTATCGCCCACAAATCTCGTCGCCGTCCACTTCTGCGGTAGGGGAGTTGAAACTTGAACGGATGTTCTCGAGATGGCGTCATCCTGAGCGGAGCTTGAGGCGTTTGCGCGGCGTCTGAGCCGCGCCGAAATCCCAAGCATAGCGAGGCCCTCAGGCGAAGCGAAGGATCTCCAATCCAACAACGGCATCCAGGAAAGGATTGCTCATCTCGTCTCCCGGTCCAGCCATTTCTCAACCTTCACAGGCTGCCATTCCTCTAAGGCTTCCACCAGTTCACAGGCCGATTCTCGCGCCAGCACGAGTCTTCGGTTCTCGGGCTTGAGGAACTGCTCTCGGACGGCGTGGTCGAACATCACAAGCAGCGGCGTGTAATAGTCCAGCACGTTCAGAATGCCGCACGGCTTGGCATGGAGCCCCAGTTGTGCCCACGTCAGCACTTCACAGAACTCTTCCAGCGTTCCAAAACCGCCCGGCATGGCGATGAACGCATCGGACAAATCCGCCATCAGCGCTTTACGCTCGTGCATCGAGTGCACAATATGAAGCTTCGTGAGCCCCTGGTGTCCAATCTCACGACTCATCAGGTGCTCCGGGATAACACCGACCACCTCGCCCTTCGCCCTCAGCACTGAGTCGGCGAGCACGCCCATCAACCCTATGTTGCCGCCGCCATACACAATACCGATGCTCCGCTGCACAACCAGTGACCCCAACTCCTCTGCAGCGCTTCGATATTCCGGCCGGTTCCCCGCACTCGACCCGCAAAAAACACAAATGCGTTTCATGCGGACATTCTAATGGGTGATGCGTGCGGGGCGGACAATGTTGACCGCCGACCAAGGGCGGCGGAGCCAGCCGGGAGGGTCGTTGCTCTGCGTGGGCTGGCCTATACGACGTGTGGCCGGACTTCAG
>JASIEN010000063.1 GCA_030045935.1 Candidatus Sulfotelmatobacter sp. | reverse complement strand
TTCTCGATCACCATCTCGGCAACCTGGACGTGGCGAGCAGCGGGTTCGTCGAACGTCGAAGAAATGACTTCGCCTTTGACCGAACGCTGCATGTCGGTGACTTCTTCAGGGCGCTCGTCGATCAGAAGGACCATCAGCACGACTTCGGGATGATTCGTCGTGATCGAGTTGGCCACGTTTTGCAGCAGCATGGTCTTGCCGGCGCGGGGTGGAGAGACAATCAGGCCGCGTTGGCCCTTGCCAAGCGGCGTGAGCAGATCCATCACGCGAGCGCTGGCATTTTCGCGCGTGGTTTCCAGCTTGATGCGCTCCTGGGGATACAGGGGCGTGAGATTGTCGAACAGAATTTTGTTGCGCGCCTCTTCAGGCGATTCGAAGTTGACCGCCTCAATCTTGACGAGCGCGAAATATTTTTCGCCTTCGTGCGGTGGACGCACCTGTCCGCTGATGGTGTCGCCGGTTTTGAGGTCGAACTTGCGAATCTGGGAGGGCGAGACGTAGATATCGTCCGGGCCTGGGAGATAGTTGTAGTCGGGTGAGCGCAAGAAACCGTAGCCGTCGGGCAAGATTTCGAGCACGCCCTCAGCGAAGATGTGGCCTTCTTTTTCGCTCTGCGCCTGCAGGATCTTGAAAATGAGGTCCTGCTTGCGCAGGCCGCTGGCGCCTGGGAGTTCCAGCGTGCGAGCGATTTTGGTCAGCTCGGTAATATTTTTTTCTTTTAATTCAGCAATGGTCATGATTCACCTAAACCCGAACAACTGGACTTATCCTTTGAGCGTTGTCGGGAAATTCCTAGGAGGGTACTCAGGGAAGACAAAACAACAAAAACACCATGAGGCAGGCGGACAGGGCTGCGTTATGCAGCCCGTCTTTGTGCCTCGGCAAAATTCTCCGGTTCTGACAGAACACTCTGCCGCTCCGCGCCCGCGATCCGGTCCAGCACGCCGTTCATGGTTTCCTGGATTCTGGTACTGGGCCGATGGAACTTCCGCGTGGCCTTGGAGGCAAGCTGGCAAAGCATATACCGATTACGTAACGTCTGTAAAGCATCAAAGACACGATCAGAGCGCATTATGTGTTGCTCCTTCCTTTATAAGTATGGGCAAACCCACGTTGCCCCCGATGAAAGAACTGGACAGAATCCCAGACGGAGCCTTAAACCATTGATTCTGCTAAGGTTGTAAAGGATTTGGCGCAATTCCCTAATCGAATAGATGCGTAACCGGACGCGGAAGATGCTCGTTTATCCCGGTTTGGGACTCAAGGCCGAGGCAGCCGAGGCAAAGAAGACCTACTTTCCGGTCGTCCGAGGAACAGGTTAATTTAGCTGGAAAAGCAGTAAACGTCAATAGGTTTCTTAACCGATCCGATGGCCATGTTCCCAATCGGGTACTAGATCTGTCTGTTTCTGAGTCGGAACTCTCTACAATCAGGAAGGATGCAGCCTTTTTGTCCCAAGTAACCAGATTTTCAGCAGTTGGCGCATCAGCTTCAGCCCGCGGGGCCATGGGGGTGAAAGAACCTTTTTGCAGGCTTCCGGCAATGCCGAGACTTGTGAGCGGGCATTCATTTTGTTCCTGACTTATTGACGAGAAGGCTAGCCCGAAGTTTGCACTCAATGTTGATTCACCTCTCCGTATGTGATTCGGTTTCTTCCCTCTCGCTAAGCTCGGTTAAACTGGCTGATGGTTATGCGGGTACGTATCCTCTTTTTCGGAATGGTGAAAGATGCGGCGGGCAAGTCGCAAGATACGCTCGATCTACCGAAGGGAGCTGCTGTCCGCGATGTCTTAACGCATTACCAGGCCCGGATTCCGGCCATTGAAAGTTTACTGCCATCTCTGGCGGTAGCGGTGAATCAGCAGTATGCCAGCGCCGATGCCAAGCTACAGGCCGATGACGAAGTGGCGCTGCTGCCGCCGGTGAGCGGCGGGATCGAGAGTGAAGGGACGGCAAAATCGGAGGGAGTCGAGAGCAGGCATGCGGGCCATAGTTCGATTACTCGTGAGCGGATTGATACCGAGGGAGTGCTCAGTCGAATCAAGCGCGGCGAGGACGGGGCGGCGGTTGTCTTCGAAGGCGTGGTGCGCAACCAGAGCCGCGGCCGCAGAACTCTGTATCTTGAATATGAGGCGTATGGGGGCATGGCGCTGCAGCAGCTCGACAACCTGGCTGAGAAGGCGCTGAAGCAGTTCGCCATTCGCGATGTAGCGATTGTGCACCGGCTGGGACGGATCGAAATCTGCGAAACCAGCGTGCTGATCGTAGTGGCATCGGCGCATCGGGCGGCTGCGTTTGACGCCTGCCGCTGGCTTATCGACACTCTCAAGCGAACGGTGCCCATCTGGAAGAAGGAACATTTCGAGGATGGTGCGGTCTGGGCTGACGGCGAGCCTTTTCCCGAGGTGATTCTGGGCGGAAGTTCTGCGGGCACAGGCAGCCCACCAAAACCGGGCGCATCTAAGTGAGCGGCTGGCGAGCAAGCAGTTCTCAGTTCCCGGTTCTCAGTTCCTAGTAGCTGGTTCTCAATTCTGAGCTTCAGTTCGCAATGGCTGCGGGGTTTGAAACTGGAAACCGAAAACTGAGAACTGATTATGGCGCATATACTTTTCCACTGAATGAAGAGATTCATCACCCTGGTTTCGCTGCTGGTGGCGTTCGGTGCGTACGCGCAGACGGGAACAAAACCATCACCACCTGTACAAAATCCGTCGAACGAACCAGCAGAGACACTAAAAGTCGACGTCAAGCTGGTCAACGTGTATGTAACCGTGACCGACGCGCATGGCGGGCCGGTGGCGGGACTGAAAAAAGAAAATTTCACGATCCAGGAAGACGGGCTTGATCAAACCATTGCGGTGTTCAACAAAGAATCTGCGGTACCGCTTTCCATTGCGCTTGCCATCGATACCAGTCTGAGCACGCGCCATGATTTGCCACTGGAGCAGACCTCGGCAAAGCGATTCGCGCGGACGATTATGCGGCCTGTGGATGGGCTTTCGGTGTTCGGCTTTAATGAAATCGTGTCGCAGTCCAGTGGCTATACGGCGGACCTGCATCGCATCGACGAGGGAATCGATCACGTGCGGCTAGGGGCAGCGACGGCGCTGTACGACGCGGTATATCTGGTGTCACGCTCGCTTGACCGCCAAAAAGGACGAAAAGTGATTGTGCTCATCACGGATGGGGGCGACACCGTAAGCAAAATCGATTACAAAGAAGCGGTGCGGGCGGCGGAAGAAGCGGAAGCGACGGTTTACAGCATTATCGTGGTGCCGATCGAGAACAGCGCCGGACGGGAAACTGGCGGCGAGCACGCGTTGATTCAGCTTTCGGAAGATACGGGAGGCAAGTACTATTATGCGACCTCCGTGGCGCAACTGGATGACGCCTTCCGGCAAATCAGCGATGAGCTGCGCACACAGTATCTGCTGGGCTACTATTCCTCGCAGCGCATGTCGATGTCGCAGTTCCGACGCATTCACGTGGCGGTCAGCGGAGCCGAGGATGCGCGGTCTTACCGCGTTCGCCATCGCGCGGGGTATTACACCAGCAAGTCGGATTTTTAGCGGCAAGGTAGGCGGTGCAGTTTTCAGGAGGACAAATTTCGCCACACGCGAGATCCCCCGCCCCGCTGGCACAAGCGCGGGGCTTCGGGATGAAGCCGGCGTGAATCAAACTGCACCGTGATCGTGCGAGCGCGACGCATCGAGAAACATAGCCGTCGAATTTGATATTCTCTGGAATTCGCTTACCCACATTAAGGAACGATCAAGAGCAGGCGCAGGAAAGGTTCTGTGATTATTCTGAGTCAGAGGTTAGCGGTCTCGAATTTCATCACTCCACTCAAGCCAAAAGATGGCTTCAGTGGGTCACCATTCGCCAAAGCGGCATTTATCGCAGCGATTGCCCTTCTTTTCAATTCATCTTTGGCTGCCCAGACAATCGGTACCGGCAGCATCGTGGGAATTGTGGGCGATGCTAAGGGCAACACCATCGCAGGCGCAACCCTGAAGATTACGAGCAAGGCCACGGGTGCCACGATGCACGTGGCGTCTTCGTCAGAAGGAGTGTATTCGTCGGGTCCGATTCAGCCCGGAGATTACACCGTGCGCGTGGATGCTAAGGGATTCACGACCGCCCGAATGGCCGCAATCGTTCGCGTGGGAACCGTCACAACCGCCAATATTACGATGCACCCCGGTCCAGAGAGACCGGAATTTCAGGCGGGCACGCCGGTCAACATTGAACAGCCATCGGTCCAGGAAGTACTCAGTCCGGAGGTTGGCGAAAAGCTGCCGGTCAGCGCACGAAACGTTTTCGATTTCGCGCAGCTTGAGCCAGACGTGCAGATTCAGGATGGCGGCGTTCTCGATGCTGGCAAGAACGGAATTAATGCGGTTTCATTGCTCAGCCGTTTCGGCCGTCAAACCGCAGTGACAGTGGATGGGTTGGACATCACTGATGAAACCGTCGGCGCAAACACGCAAAATATTCCGACGAGTGCGATTCAGGAATTTCAGATTGCACAGTCGTTCCTTGATCTTTCGACTGGCCTGACGTCGTCGGGCGCGGTAAATATCATCACGCGTTCGGGAAGCGACCAGATTCATGGAGAGTTTTTTGGATTCTACCGTGGAGACCAGGGAGCGGCGGCGCTGCCGGGTACGCCTCACACCTCATTTCAGCAGGAGCAATACGGCGGGAATGCGGGTGGGGCCATCATCAAAAACAGAGTTTTCGGGTTCGCCGATGCCGAGCGCTCGCAGCAGAACCTGACTGCCGGCGAAGCGTTTGTCTATCCGTTTGATGGATTGGATGCCACACTAAACGAGCCTTACCGCGACTTTGCCACCGATGAACGCGTGGATTGGAACATGCGGAAGAGCACCCGGGCCTTTTATCGTTTCAATTTCTTTCAGAATAGCGATGTCCGGCCGTTCAGTTCCTTCAGTTCAATGCAAGACATGCGGAGCGTGAACGATACCTTCACCAATGCGGTGGGAGTCGACTTCACTACGGGTGTTTATGTGCACAGCCTGCGATTTGAATATCTCAAGCTGCGCAGCCATGCGGATGATTACACCGGCGGGCTCAGCGGAGTCGAAAATCCGATTCCGGGCTTGGGGATTAATATCGGCGCGGACATTCAAGGAAATTGCGCTCTGAGCGGCGGAGGAGCTTATTGCGGCGGGCCAAGCTGGTTGGGGCCGCAGCGGGATGTGCAATCGGACAAACTGGGAAGGTACGACGGCAGCCGCGTGCTGGGCGCGCACATCATTCGCTACGGAGTGGAGTTCAATCACATCGACGCGGCGAGACTGGCGGCCTATTCGGAGTTTCCGCAGGCAGGGACGATTGCGGTGGGCAATTCCACATCGCCCGATCCGACTTCTTATCCCGCCGACTTTGTAACCCTCGGCGATGGCATCGGAACTTACACAACCAGCAATTCATTCGGAATTCCGGGTGGAGGACTCGGACCTGACAATCGGCTGCAAGCGTATGTCGGGGATTCGTTGAAGATGTCGCCGAGACTGAATCTGACTTTTGGGCTTCACTATGTACGCGATACCGGGCGTACCGACAACGGTCTGGGACCACTATTAACGCTGAATCAGTGGGGAGCGGGATATGGCGGGCGCGTTCGCCAGCCCAATACAGACTTCGCGCCGCAAGTTGGATTTGCATGGGACGCGAGCGGCGATGGCCACACGGTGATCCGTCTCGGTGGCGGCTTGTATTATGCGGATTCGCTCTGGGACAACATGTTATTTGATAGCCCGGCGCGGCGTGCAAGCGGCATTTTTAATTACGCACCTCAGGTTTGCCTGGAGGGGCTGGCTCAACCATTTACGTGGCCAACGGCGCTGGTGCCGGGTTCTTCGATTGCCGGAGGGGCAGCTGTTGCCACCAGCGCGACGACCGCGTTGCCCACATTTTGCGGAGGGACGATTTCGTCGGTCGCCCCGAGTATTCTGGCTTTGAGCAGCGCGCTGCAAGCCGCGGCCGCCGGCGTCGGCCCATCTCAACCCAATAACAACTTCGTGGGAAGCGCGCTCAGGGGCTTGAATCCCAGCGTTGATCTTCTTTATCCCGGATATCTGACGCCGCGCTCGTATCAGGTCAATTTTGGTTTTGAACACGAAATGTCTCCCGGGACAGTCGTCAGTTTTGACTACGTCCGCAATATCGGCGAGCATTTTCTGATTGGCCGTGACCTCAACCACAGCGGAGCGGCGCGCAGCTTCAATCAGGCAAATGCGGTTGCGGCGCGGGATGCGGCACAGTTGGCCAATGGCTGCCCGGCGGGTCTGGCGCAAGCCACCTGCATGATTGGCAGGCTGGGGCAGGCAGGCGCTCAGGCGGCTTACTCATCTGCTGGATTGGACTCTAATCTGGAAGTAACAGGCGGCGGGCCTTGCTCTTATTGCGCGTTTCCGGGAACGAATCCGCTAACCAGTAACACAGGCACTGTTGGTGCGCTTGATATGCTGTTTCCCAGCGGCCGTTCTTTATACACCGGATATCAGGGGAAGCTGGTACAAAGGCTGCATCGCCCGCTGCGGGGAGTGCAGGGCGGAACTTTGCAGGTTGCGTACACATACTCGCGGTTTGTCAGCCAGGTGCAGGACGAAAACATCGTCAATCTCGCTCTCGACAATGACAACCCGACGCGATTTACCGGGCCCGATGGCATGGACCGCAAGAATCAGCTTTCGTTCGGCGGCACATTCGATTTGCCGCTGTTTACCAAGCTCAGCATCATGTCGCATTTTTATAGCCCGCTGCCGCAGAATTTGCTGATGCCGGAGTTGACCAATGGCGGGGAAATTTTTGCGAGTGACTGGCTGGGCTCCGGGCTGAATTCGTACGGCATGCCGGAACCCGTGCCCGGGACGAATTTGGGGCAGTTCCAGCGCGGCACGAGCATCAATAATCTGAACAGTGTGATCAACGCGTACAACGTGAGATACGCTGGACAGGTCACGCCGGCGGGCGCGTGCCTAGTGGCCAGCACACAATGTCCGGGGCAGATTGCAAGCTCGCCGGTCATGGAGCCCGGTGACATGTTTGCGTTGGGTTGGGTGATGCCGACGCTGAATACGGTTGCGCCACACGCCGTGCAAATGCCGTGGTTAAAGACGATGGATTTCAGAGCATCGTGGCCGTTCACTTTCAAGGACCGTTTCACAATTGAACCGAACGCGACGGTGTTCAACGTTTTCAATTTCTGGAATGCGTTTATGCCGGGCAATTTGCCGGGTGCGGCGCTGGTTCCAGGGCAAAACGGCCTGTTGGCGCCGAATGTGGTTGGAGGAATTACGCCGGGATCGAGCCTGACTCCTTATCGGGCAAGCTTTCAGTCTGGAACATTCGCGCAGGGGGCGCCGCGAAGTTTTCAGTTTGGGTTGCGGGTGAGTTTCTGACGCTAAGCGAGATATCCTTGCCCTCGCGTTGGCTGTTTGATAAACTCCTCTTCCCGTTGGCGAAGACACAGGGCTTCGGAATGACGCCGCCATCCAAAGCCGGAGCCTTCCGGCACCCTGCTAGAATAACTGCATGTCGTTTCGCGGTCAGGGGAACCCAAATGCCGGCAAGCACGGGCGTACTCCGCCTCCGGAAGATACGCATGAGGAAGCTAGTTTTCTCAAGGCTCTGGGCGAGAAGCAACGGCCGGTCAGCTTGAAGCTGATGGATGGGCAGGTCGTCAGCGGCTGGATCGAATACTACGACAAGAGCATGTTGCGCCTGACGCGCGAAGGCGCTCCCAATCTCTTTATCTTCAAGCACGAAATCATGTACATCGCGGAAGATGGCGGGAAGAAGAGATAGGAGCGGGGCGCAATGCTGCGGCTTTTTAGCAGGTCGGATTTTGCAGCACGCGAGATCCCTTCGCCACTTGGCTCAGGGCAGGCTCCTCGCCCCGCCGGTAAGAACGCGGGGCTTCGGGATGACGCCGAAACCGTCAATTGGTCATGAACGGCTCGGCTGAAGCCGAGCCCTTTCAAAGCGGTCGAGGTCAGACCATTTTCGTGACAAAGCATTCCACCAATCACGAGAGTTTTCTGCCTGCCATGTCGGCGATTGCGCGCGAAGCGGGCGCCCTGCTGATGCATCACTTCCATCAGCGTCTCAAGATCGAATACAAAGGCGAGGCCGATCTGGTGACGGCTGCTGACCGCGCTTCGGAGAAACTGATTCGCGAACGCATCCGGGAGAATTGGCCGGAGCATGATGTTCTGGGTGAAGAGCAAGGGCTGAGCGATCGCGGCAGCGACTATCGCTGGTATGTCGATCCGCTGGATGGGACGACAAACTTTGCCCATGGATTTCCGGTGTTCTGCGTGTCGATGGCGGTGGAGCGGCGGGCGCCCGCGCCCGCGCAACGAATTGCCGGAATCGTCTACGATCCGACGCGCGATGAATTGTTTTCCGCTGAGTTGGGAAAAGGAGCGCATCTAAACGCCGAGAAGATTCATGTCTCTAAAACGCCGACGTTGCAGGAAAGCCTTCTGGGCACGGGATTTCCCAGCCACAAGCGGCACAAGAACCCAAATATTTATTTTTATCACCAGCTTACGCTGCGCTCGCATGGGGTGCGGCGTGCCGGTTCGGCGGCGCTCGATTTGTGCAGCGTGGCCGCGGGGCGATTCGATGGATTTTGGGAGTTCAATTTGAATTCGTGGGATACGGCGGCGGGCGTGTTGTTGGTCGAAGAGGCTGGAGGGAAGGTAACGCGCTTCGATGGTTCGCCCTTCGAGCTCAACAGCAAGGAGACGCTGGCATCGAATGGGCTGATCCACGAGGAGCTGGTGCGGGAGTTTGGGGATATCTTCGCGGGCCGAGGGCTGGAGGAGTTGCCGGATCCGCGGGAGTATGAGGGGTCAGGACAAATCTGGCCTGCCGGCAAAGCGAAATCTTGAAACACAGAGGGCACAGAGTTGGACAGAGGTGAAGCTCTTAATCGGCGGCAGCAGAAGAGTGTCCCGCGGTGCGTTTGAGATCGGCCGCCAGCAATCTATGAAACAAATGTTCCCCCGCTTCGCGCCGCAGTGAGAGCCGCCCGGCACCATAAGCACGCGATTTCAGGCCACGCTGCACGTCTTCGCAGATTCCCAAATCTTCCTCTTGCACCCGGTTTCCTACGTTGACAGATTGCTCGTTGTATTCGCGGCGGGCCTCGCTTACATCAGCAAAATAGAAATCGAAAATAACGGTGCAATGATCGACGTCGACAGGGATGACGAGATTCGTGTCCATGTATCCCTCATAGCAGTTGATCATCAGATTGGGATATTGCCAGAAATACCAGGCGCGATCGCCCTTGCGCGTCGATCCGGTGGCAGCGTCTTCGTCGGAGGCGACCATGGGACTCGATTGCAGGCAATAGCGGTCTTCGTTCTCGATGGCGTACTGCTTGTAGTCGAGCACAGAATTCAACCCCTTATGCAAGTGCGGGACGTGGTAACCGCCGTCGAGGTAATTATCGACAAAAACTTTCCAGTTGCAGGCGATGTTGTACGTGCGCCGGTCGAAGTAGTGCAGCTTGCTGATGCCGAGCGGCGCGACGCGTCTGACCAAGCCGCCTAGAAATTCGTTCAGCGAAGCTGCCTGCGGATCTAGATTTACGAAGACGAAGCATTCCCAGGTTTCTACGCGAATGGGGACAAGGCCGTTGTTGGCGCGATCGAACTCCTCGACGCCTTCGAACTCTGGCATGCCTTTAAGCGAGCCGTCGAGACCGTAATTCCAACCGTGATAGGGACAATGCAGCAACTGAGCCTGGCCGCAGGGCTGCGTGACGACGGCGGCGGCGTGATGCCGGCAGACGTTGTAGAAGCCGCGCAGAACACCATCATTCCCGCGAACCACGACGACCGGCTCGCCGGCAATGATCGTGCTTACGAATTGCCCCGGATTCTTCACCTGATCGGTGCGCGCGACGAGCTGCCAGGTCTTGCTGAAGACGTTGAGGCGCTCCAGTTCGGCAATGCGCGAATCAACGTACCACGAGGCGGGAATAGTTGAGGCACGCGAGAGCGGGGCCCGGTCGTCATAGCTGGAGAGAATCTGTTCGATGGATTGCATGATTTTCTTGCCTGTTGAAGGCGCGGTACTGGTACATCATGATTCTAGAGTTTCTGCCTGCCAACGACCGGTGCTGCTGCTTTTCGCATTTCCGCGGCAACCTTCCGAGCTTCTGGCCGGCTCTTGCCGATTACAGAAGGAGTTCCGATGGCTCGCTGCAACAATTCCAAGAATTGTCTGATACGAGCTTCTTTCTTTTCTGGCATTTCACTTTGCCGGCGAAAAAGACCGGGATCAAGTTCGGCGGTCAACAACGCATCCTGAAACCGTTCTACCGTCCAGTCCAGGATGGAAACAATCATTTCAACGTCCATATCGTTGCGCAACTCGCCCCGCTCCAGGCCGAAGCGGACGAAGGCCACGGTGCCGTAAGGATCTTCGGTTGTCAGGAAACGATTGATCTCGCGCTTCAAAAGCAGATCGGTACCGTAATTGCCGAGCAATGAGATGCGGTAAGGAATCCAATCCTCGTGCAACATGTGCTCGGTGCGCACCAGCCAATAATAAAGAACCTGGAAAAAACCAGCGGCGCGGACCTCGGCGGGCGCGTCGAGGTACTTCGAGAAGGAGCGCACGGCACGCTTATAGACTTCAAAGAAAAGGCCATCTTTGCTTCCGAAATGCTGGAAGATCGAGCCTTTGGCAATTCCCAGCTCGTTGGCGATGTCTCCCACGCGGGCAGCATGGTAGCCATGCTTCGCGAAATGCTGCATGGCTGCGTCGACGATGCGCGAACGCTTGTTCTCCGATCGCGGACGCAGTGGAGGTGTACGAACGTAGTGCGGAGGGACGACTGGGCTGCTGGCAATTCCACCCATAGATGACTCCAAGTCACAGAAGGATACAGGAATCGGATGCAATTATCAATTCATTTTTATTGGGCTTTGCAGTAATGTAGAGTCCACGATCTGGAGCACATTGACCTTGAGTCATAACCAGAGAAACGGCTCGAACTTTGTTTATGACGCAGTGGTCGTTGGCGGCGGGCACAACGGCCTCACTGCGGCCGCATATCTCGCCCGCGCCGGGCTCTCCACGCTTGTGCTCGAGCGGCGACACATCGTCGGCGGTTGTTGCACAACCGAAGAGATCGCGCCTGGTTGCCGCGTCTCCGCCACATCATACATCGCCAGCATGTTGCGGCCGGAAGTCATTTCGGAATTGCGGCTGGCGGATCACGGTTTGCGCATGGTTCCCTGCGATCCGGCGATACAGGTTCCTTTTCCCGATGGGCAGGTAGTCTCCTGGTGGGTGGATCGCGAGCGCGCAAAAGCGGAGTTCGCAAAGATTTCCGAACGGGACGCCGCACGATTTATCGAAGTCGACAATCAACTGAAGAAGCTTGCTCGTTACCTGCAACCATTTTTTATGGAGCCGCCTCCGGAGATCGATGCGTCATCAGTTGCCGGATGGAGCGACCTGTTTCGCATTGGCAAGCGCTTTCGCGGAATTTCAAGCGCCGAAGTCGGGCAACTGATTTCATTCATTACTGGAAGCCTGGGTGAGTTTCTCGATCATAACTACGAATCAGAAAAGCTCAAAACTCTGTTTCTCGCGAACAATGTGTACGGCAAGCATGGCGGACCATACCAGCCGGGAACAGCGATTGGCCTGTTGTTTCACCTGCTGAGCGGCGGCGAGCATGAACGGCAAGGGTTTTCCGGACACGTGATGGGCGGCATGGGAGCGATCACGCAGGCATTGGCGGCGGCAGCAAAGAAGTTCGGCGTTGAAATTCGCACCTCGGCATCAGTCGAGCAAATTGCAGTCCGCGATGGGCGCGCCTACGGTGTAGTGCTTGATGACGGAAGCGAGATTCGCGCGCGAATGGTTCTTTCGAATGCTGATCCGAAGCGAACTTTTTTCAAGCTTCTGCCGGCGCGCGAACTGCCTAAGGATTTTCTTTTCGCAGTGGGTGGAATCAAGATGAATGGGCCCTGTGCCAAGGTGAATTTTGTGCTGGCGGAAGAGCCCTGCTTTACCGGAACTTCACGAAATGCGACGCCGCTGGAGCGCACGTTCTACACTCTCGTTCCTTCGCTCGAATTTGCCGAGCGCTGTTATGACCTTGCAAAGTTCGGCGAAATTCCGGAAGAACTGTGGGTGGACTGCGTGGTCTCATCGAATGCGGACTCTTCCCTTGCGCCCGCGGGCAGGCACATTCTGACGTGCTTTGTGCAATACGTTCCCTACACATTGCGAGAGGGCAATTGGGACAACAAGCGAGAACTCCTTGGCGACCGGGTGGTAAAGAAGATTGGCGAATATGCGCCGAATGTCCCTGGGTCAATTGTGGCGCGGCAGGTGCTGACGCCGCTGGATCTGGAACGAACTTATGGATTGACCGAAGGGAACATTTTTCATGGGGACCTGCGCCTGGAACAACTTTTCTTTCTGCGTCCCGTGCCGGGGTGGTCACAGTATCGCACTCCGATTCACGGGCTATACCTTTGCGGAGCGGGAACGCATCCCGGTGGGGGCGTTACCGGTGCTCCCGGCCGCAACGCCGCACACCAAGCTTTGCGCGACTGGAAGAAAGGGAGATTCAAGGAGAGCGTAAGTTATCGTTCACGAAATTCTGCACCGATGCATACGTTGGCGGGCCAGGAGAGAACATGAAAAAGAAAG
>JASIEN010000731.1 GCA_030045935.1 Candidatus Sulfotelmatobacter sp. | reverse complement strand
TCTTCCCGGCTGAAAGCACGGGATTTGCAAATAATCAGGTCGATCTTCCAAGAAGTCTTCATATCAACGATGTTAAACATCGACTCGCGCCTGAGCGCTTCCAAGGCATCCTTATCCATCACGTAATATTCGGCCCTGGGCACAGTGGCCAGAAACTCGCGCAATTGGGCGGGCGTTGGTGCTATCACGATATCGATATCCTGGGTTGAGCGTGGGGAGCCGTAATAAACTCCCGCGAAAGAGCCCGTAAGCATGTAAGGAATGCCGGCACGCTCGAGTAGAGCAGCGACTCTTTCTACGACATCGAGGAAGCTCATCAAAAGCCAGCAGGTAATGGCTTGGGGAAGAAAGCGAGCCGGAGAAGTTCACGTGCAATTTCCGCATCGGACCACTCTGGGTGCTCGCTGCGCAACCGTGCCCTATTCAGTTCGCGGGCAGCCATGCTCATTTCGAACGCGAGAACGATTTTTTGTCCTCCCGTCATCGTGCGGTGAATGGCAAGCTGCAGCGCACGCGCTTCAGCGGTTGTATCGGAAACGGGCACGCAGAAATCCTAACACGGCCTTGAGCGGCGCATGCTTGGGAACAAACACTCCTTGGCAAACTCGCCTTCTCCGCCAGTCTGGAGCCGGCCGGCGCCCTAAGGCACTATTTGGCTTCGCCGGTGGCGCCAGACCGGGTTTTCTCGGCGGCTGCGAATTCGCGCAGCTTCGCCATGGTCGCTGCCGAGGGATCCTTCCGGTTCTTATTCTTGTTACGCCGCTTGGGTTTGGTGCTGTAATGATTCTGGGCCATCGGCCACCTTTCCTTTCAAAGTAATCTTCAAACCGCTCACCCTCTAAAATAACCGAATTTGGAGGGGTCCTCAAATGTCAGCCAGTGACGCAAATCTGTGCCAGAACATACGAGTATCCTGGTTCCAGGAATCTTCTTAAAGTCAGCAACGCGGATTCTAGTTTGCGATGTTTGTGGACCCCTTGCCTTGAAGGAGGAACGGTGAAGCCTTCACATTCGATTCTGTTTGTGTGTCTGCTTCGGATCGCATCTCCGGCTATTTCCCAAGCGACGCCGCCACCTGCAGCGCAGCCGCCAACGCCCCTTGTGCGCGATCAAGAGAGCCTGCAATCGGCGACTTTGCGGGATCTGGGGGGCAGAGTGCGATTTGGAGCGGCTCTCGGCGGTCTGCCAATCATTTACTTGTACACCATTGACGGCAGAGAGCCAGACGCATTTGGGCTGAAGAACCGAGACTGCGTTCCGAAACGCTTTACGAGCCGTGGCCAACCCAGGTACAAGTGTTTCGGCGAGGGTTACACTGTCAGACTTCCCCCTGGAAGGCACATTCTTCTGGTGACCTGCTCTGCGACTCAGCCTGGCGGCCAAGCCACACTCTATTCAAGCGATCCGATGAGCATTACCTTCAAAGCAGAAACCGCACGCACCTACGTTCCTGAGTGCAACGTCGATTGGGTGGCACATTCTTGGACTCCCTACGTTGTCGATGCAACTGACCCATCCCACGCGACGATCGTTGGTGGCGAAAAGATAAACCAGGATCCGAATGGGAACGATCTCATCGGGGCGGCCAGCAACAATGATTTGTCCCATGTTCGTGCGCTGCTCGATACCAAAACCAATGTTGACGCCCGAAGCGACAGCGGCGAAACCGCTTTGATAGCAGCGGCCGGGAAGGGCAATGTGGAAGTTGTTCATGCTCTTCTCGAAGCCAACGCCGATGTCAACGCAATCGATAACCACGGCATGACAGGTTTGCAATGGGCTTCATGGGCTGGGGAGACTGAGGTCGTACGGGTGTTGCTCAGCGCCAAGGCCGATGTCAACGCAATCGACAATCATGGCATGACGGCATTGATCTTTGCTTCGCAGGCGGGCCGAACGGATGCTGTCCGTCTGCTGATCGGTGCGAATGCAGATGTCAATGCGAGAAACCGTTCTGGCGAGTCTGCGCTCGAACATGCCTGTTGGCAAGGTCATGCGGATGTTGTTCAGTTGTTACTTGAAGCCAAAGCCCACCTCAGCGACAAGGATGCGAGAGGATGGACACCATTGAAGATTGCTTTGGCAAATCACCACGTAGATGTCGTAGAGCTACTCAAAAGGGCAGGCGCCCGTTAACTTCATGCGGAGGGCTGTGTATCCTCCAACCCGCATCGCAACACCCAAGACCGACGTGCGCAAATTTTCGGGTTTTGGCGAGCTTAGCGGTGTGCGGCACAGCTGATCACGTGGAGCCAAAACATACTAAGGGGGACGGCCGGAGTCAGTATCACCAATCGGCCTTATGATTTCGAGACTCATGTGCAAGGCGATGTGGCGGGGTGGCCTTGACCCTTGAAGTTACTGCGACGGCGGATAGCCCGGAAGCACAAAAGTTCCCGCACTCAGACGCGGCCGGCGAAGTCAAGGCTATCTGGGTGGAGCGCGAGGTATTGGTCAAGACCCCGAGCGGATGGAAGATCGCTCTTGGCCATAGCTCACCACTCCCGAACGACAAGAAATAATGTTCCACCCCCAACAACTGTTGAAACCAGGCGTTTACACTTAAAACGTCCCCCCTGCGCATACCCCGCCGGGGTGAGTGGAGCGAAACCCCCTCAATGTGTAAACCCCCTCGACCTACTGTCCTGCCGCCTTGTTCGCTCCAGACATGGACTCAAATTCTTCTCCCATCCATTTTTGCAGCGCGACCATATTCGCAGGCCGGCCAAGAAAATTCTTTACCAAATCATTCGCTGACATCGAGCCGCCTGGTTCAAGCACCACGTGGCGGTATTTTATTGGTGCATCGCCCGCGAGCAGGTTGTGACGGTCGAATTGCAAAAAGAAATCTTCCGCGATCACTTTGTCCCAGAGATACGTGTAATAAGCCGAAGAGTAACCGCCGAGATGCCCAAACGAGGCCCACATGTGCGTGTCGGGCAAGGGCGTGATCAATGTGTAAGTGCGGCTGTCATCGAGTGTAACTTTGTCGAGATTCACATCTTCCGGCTTTACCTTATAGACGTCGTAGGAAATCGCGGTGTAGGAATTCTGGCGATCGACCCAGCTTCCGCGTCCGAAGGCCGAAGCGCGGTTCATCTTCTCTACCAGCTCTGCTGGAATCGGCTCGCCGGTTTTGTAATGCTTGGCGAATTTTGCCAGTACTTGCGGGCTGCGGATCCATTCTTCCAGCATTTGCGATGGTGCCTCGACGAAATCGGACTCCATGCTGATACCGCTGACTCCCGCCCATTGCTGCTGTCCGCCCAGAATGTGGTGCATCAGGTGTCCGAATTCGTGGAAGAAAGTTTCAACGTCGCCATACTCCATCAGGCCGGGATCGGTCGCGGTAGGAGCAGGGAAGTTGCAGACGAGAATTGCCTCCGGCAATTGCTTGCCACGCACGCCATCGAGCACTGCAGCCATTTCCGCGTGGCTGTATTTGCCAGGACGTGGATGCATATCCAGATAGAAACGCCCAATCGGCTTGCCATCGTCGAGAACGATCCAGGTCTCGACCGATGGATCCCACGATGGCACATGCGCCTCCTGCCGGAAGCTGACGTGGAAGAGATCGGCGGCGGAATCGAGAATGCCCTGCTTAACCTGATTGAATGGGAAATATGGGCGCACTGATTGAGAATCAAAATCGTATCTCGTGCGCCGAACGAGCTCGGACAGATAGGCGCGCTCGTAATCCCAGATTTCTGTGGCGTTGGGGTCGGTTTTGCGTTTTTCCTCGAGCAGCATCTGAAACTCTTTTTCGGCCAGTGGGCGGGATGCATCTTTGACCTGGCGAATGAAATCGCCGATGTTCTGTCCTTTTTCGATCATTTTGTCGGCGGCGTTGTAGTCCGCCCAGGATTTGTATCCCAGCAGCGTGGCGATCTCATAGCGCGTTCCTAACAGGCTGGTGAGCACGTCGAGATTCTTGGGATAAGCTCGGGTTGCGAACGCGATGGTCATGCGCTTGCGCAGCTCGTTGCTCTTGGCGAAGTTAAAAACCGGCAGCGCGTCGGGATAATCGGTGGTGAGGTGAACCTTGCCATTGGCGTCAGGCTTATGGCGATCGATATAGTCCTGCGGCAGACCGGCCAACTCGGAAGGATCAGCCTCGATTTCCTTTTTTCCGTCGGAGATGTTGCGGTCGAACATGGACTGCTCGTCGGTGGCTTGCTCGTTCAGTTTCTTGATGCGGGTGCGTGTGGCTTCATCTTTATCGACGCCGGCCAGGCGAAATTCCAGCAGTTGCCTTTGCACGTAATAGTGAGTCGCGGCATCGGTTTTGGAAAGATCGAGCGTAGCCAGCGCGTTGTAGACATCATGATTGAGGGCGATGGCAGTTTGCGCCGCGCTCACTTTGGTGAGCATGGCCGTGGCATGGTCGCGGAAGCTGGCATCAGGATGAACCTGCTCCATCAATCCTGCGAAATATCCGGCAGTGTTGTTTTCACGGATCGCCTCGTCGTAGGGGACTAGCGTGTTCTCAATGGTACGCGGGCCTTTGATGGCGAGCAGCGTATCGATCGCCCTCTGGGCAGCGGCGAGATGGTCATTTTCGATTTTCTCCCAGGCGGCGACGTCGGGCCTCGTCGACCACATGGTGGGCTGATTTACAGTGGCGTTTTGGGCGCGGAGCATACTAACCAGAATAAACGACAGGCAGAGAAAAGCGGCGATGCGTGTGGCTGGGAACATGGAAGACCTCATACGAATTGGACGAGCCAAAAGCAATTTAGCGCCAACCAGGACGTGCAAAATTGTTGATGAGAGCGAAACATTATGTCAAGCACTGCATCGCTAGCGGATTGTTCTGTTAAGTCCCATGTAACCTAAACTTAATCTTTAGCTCTGACCACCCCGAGGTTCTTGTCGTTTCTTTGCCAAGCACTCAAACTTCGGTAACGTTCCTTACTGATTACCCGTTCAGCCGCCGATGGCCTTGTGCTAACGTGGAAATTACCGCATATTCAGATGGTTTGAATAACATCCTCGGGCCCACGTGTCTGAACCGATTCGCAAACCGGGTATCCACATTGCGTGGACAACCGTCACGTACCGCAGTGTGGCCCTGCTTATCATGGCAGGAGCTGCGATATTTTTCATTGCAGTAAGGCTTACTTTCCCACAGTTCACTGAGAATAGCCTCAAAGCCGTCGGCAGCGTCGCCAACCGCGCTTTTGAAAAAGTCGCCGGAATGGCCCCAGCGTCAAGCGCCGGTTTGTCTACCGCGCAGCAGGCGCATTTCACGGCCCTCGATGGTACCGTGCGCGTGAAGAAAGGCAACGGAAATAGCTGGATTTCGGCCGATTACAACGTTCCGCTCGAAAAGGGCGATGTGGTTCAGACGGGTTCAGAGGGCATGGCCAAGGTAGTTTTCAACGACGGCACCAGCTATACGGTCAAGCAGGATTCGCTGATTGTGATCGAAGAAAACTCGGCCAACGATCAGCAGCAGACGAAGGTGGCCGTGGCGGTGAGCACCGGCACGGTCGATCTTTCGACGGCCACGTACTCGCAAGGGTCGAAATCGCAGGTCATTGTGGCGGGAGCGACGGCCTCGCTTGCTCCCGAGTCCATGGCGCAAGTGCACAATGATCCCAACAAAGATCAGCACGAAATCCTGATGAAAAAAGGAACCGGCGAAGTCACGCGTAACGGCGAGACAGTTCAATTGGCCAATTGGGAAAAGGTGAGCTTCCAGGCGGCCCAGCCTCACTTGGAGAAGGAGAAAGCTACCGGCCCGCCGACGCCCATTTCTCCCGCTAATATGGCTCCCATCTTCACATCGGGTGAATCGACCAAGGATGTTGAGTTCTCGTGGACGCCTATGGCCAACGCCGTGGCCTATCGCCTGCGCATCTCGCGCAACCCCTACTTTTCGTCTACACTGGTGGATAAGCGAGTCAACACAGCCGACGTCACGGTCACAAGCCTGGGGGAGGGTGCGTACTACTGGGATGTTCAGTCGTACGACGCCGCGGGAGCAGAGTCGATCGAGAGCGAGAAAAACCGCTTCACTATCATTCCCAAAAGTCGACAAAAGGACGTCATCGATCTGGAGTTAGATCCTTTTATTCAGCACGGGCACGTGATTGAGGTGACGGGCAAGACGCAG
The DNA here is from genome assembly GCA_030045935.1 of Candidatus Sulfotelmatobacter sp. Lineage (GTDB taxonomy): Bacteria > Acidobacteriota > Terriglobia > Terriglobales > Acidobacteriaceae > Sulfotelmatobacter. The sequence continues at coordinate 4,513 of JASIEN010000731.1, read as the reverse complement.
GTCGGGGCACGTGTGATGGTGAATGGCCGCGAAGTGCCGATGGTAAGTACAGATGGCAGCTTCCATTATTTCACGCCGCCTCTGCCACAGGGCGAGAACGTGATCACGATCACGGCGCAGACGGCGCAGGGCGGAGTGAATACGCAGCAGAAGAAGGTCATCATTGAGTAAGGTCGGTGGTCGTTTGTCGTTGGTCGTTGGCGCAACCGGGGCAGTGGTTTAGCAATCACAAATTAAGGCAGAACTTGTCATGGCAAGCAACGGATTTCATTCCAATCGCACTCACAACCTGAGGTCGCTCTTCAGCCTCTTTTCAAGCGATCTGGCTATCGATCTCGGCACGGCCAATACGCTGGTTTACGCGCGCGGCAAAGGCATCGTTGTGAACGAGCCCTCCATCGTCGCAATCAATAAGAACACTGGCGAAGTCGAGGCCGTTGGCAAAGAAGCCAAAGAGATGCTGGGGCGCACTCCGGGGAATATCGTTGCCATCAAGCCCATGAAAGATGGCGTCATCGCCGACTTCAAAGTCACCGAGAAGATGCTGAACTATTTCATCCAGAAGGCACACAACCGCAAGATGCTGGTGCATCCGCGCATCGTAATCGGGGTGCCGTCTGAAATTACGCAGGTGGAAAAGCGCGCGGTGATGGATTCTGCCTATCGTGCCAAAGCCAGCGAGGTTCATCTCGTCGAACAAGCGATGGTGGCTGCAATTGGTGCGGGTCTGCCGATCACCGAACCCAGCGGCAACATGGTGGTTGATATCGGCGGTGGAACCACCGACATTGCCGTTATTTCTCTCAGTGGCATCGTTTATTCGCGCTCGGTGCGCATGGCCGGGAATCAGATGGATGAAGCCATCATGAACTATCTGAAGCGCAAATATAACCTTCTGATCGGCGAGCGCACCGCCGAACAAATTAAAATGGAGATTGGCTCGGCCCATCAACTGGACAAGCCGATGACCATGGAAATCAAGGGCCGCAACCTGATCGAGGGTGTGCCCAAGACGATCACCGTCGATGATGGCGAAATCCGTGAGGCGTTGAGCGAGTGCGTTTCGACGATCATGAATGCGATTCGTGTCGCTTTGGAGCGCACGCCGCCAGAGCTTTCGGCCGATATCAGCGATCGCGGCATCGTGCTTACCGGTGGCGGGGCGCTGCTGAAGAATTTAGATAAGCGCATTCGCGAAGAAACCGGCCTGCCGGTTTCGATTGCCGACGATCCGCTTTGCAGCGTAGTGCTAGGCACGGGAAAGATGCTCAGCGATTTTAAGCTGCTGCGGAAGATCTCGATTGAATAGAGAAAGTACCCAGTAGCCAGTACCCAGTACCCAGAAAAGGCTACGACAGCCGCTGCAATGAACTAGCAACTGGGTACCGGCAACTGACAACTGGTTTTATGGAAACCGTCCTCGGCCGTTACCGCAACCTGATCGTCCTCGTGGGAGTTCTGTTTCTTCAGGTGCTGGGGCTGGCCGTGCAGGTCAAGCGCATCGGTGATGCGCAAAATACTCGTCTCATTCGCGTCTGGGCAGTCGACGCGGTTACTCCGCTCGAGCGAGTCTTTATTCGCGTGCAGAATGGAGCGGCCGATCTCTGGCACAACTACTTTTATCTTCGCGGCGTGCGCGCCGAAAACCGTGAACTCAAGCAACAAATCGAGAAAATGCGACTTGAGCAGGTGCGTCTGAACGAAGACGCCGAGCAGGCGCACCGATTGCAATCGTTGTTGGCTTTTAAAGAGCAATATATTGCAAAGACGGTCGCCGCTCAGGTCATCGGCTCCTGCGCAAGCGATCTTTCCCGCTGCGTTTATATCGATAAAGGTTCGAATGACGAAATTAAGCCCGACATGGCGGTAATCACCGTCAATGGCATCGTAGGCAAGATTTTGAAAGTTTATGATTCCAGTTCGCAGGTGTTAATGATCAACGATCAAAGCAGCGGCGTAGGAGTGCTTTTGGAAAAATCGCGGCTGCAAGGTGTATTGCGCGGAACTGGCAATGGCGAACTGATGCTTGAGCGCGTGATGAGCGATGAGAGCGTTTCTCCCGGGGAAAACGTGGTCAGCAGCGGCGGAGACCAGATTTTTCCGAAAGGACTTCCCGCCGGGACAGTTACCTCCGTGAAGCCCGGCCGAGAAATGTTTCTTAGCATCAAAGTTAAGCCTGCAGCCGACCTGAACCGGGTTGAAGAAGTGTTGGTGGTCACCGAAAGACAGGAGCGCGAACCCGCCGTAGAGGAAACGGGCGTGCGCGTGCGCGCGGCCGATATTCTGGCTAAGCGTCTGCCCTCTGTGCCAGACAAGCCGCCTTCGCCAGCGCCTGTAAAAGCCGGAACGGGAAGCGGGACAGCTGCACCGAATGCGGCCGCGAACCCTAAAGCGCAATCCACCAGCACTGCGGTTGCGAAAACAGGTGCTTCGGGTAAGCCGGCGGTTGCCCCAATTCAATCGCCCTCGATGCCGACGGATGGCTTCCCGGTCAAAACAAACGCGGAGGCTTCCGCCACGCCCTTAGCTGACACAACTTCCGCATCTAAACCTACTCCTTCAGCGTCAGAACCTTCACCTGCAATGAAGGCTGCAACTCCTCCCGCAAACCCAGCCCCCGCTAATACGACGGATGAACCTCACTAGCGTGCCCATCACCTACACATCGGGCGAGCAAATCGAGGTCTACCGTTTCAGCGTGCCCGTGACCATCGGTGTGCCCCTGCTGGCAATCTTCTTTCAGGCCTTCGTGCCGAGGCGGCTGCCTTTCTTTTCAATTTTTGATTTTCCCCTGCTGGTAACGATTTTCTTTGCTATGGCCCGGCGCAACCCAATCACCGGGCTGCTGACTGGTGCCGCCATCGGCCTGGTGCAAGACATGCTGGGTCCATATCCGATTGGAATCTACGGCATCGCAAAAACAGTAGTCGGATACGGAGCGTCATCATTAGGTTCGAAGCTAGATGTGGAGAACGCGGGAGCGCGGCTGCTGGTAACACTCGGCTTCTATCTTGTGCATCAAGCGGTGTTCTTCACGGTCGCGCGCGGCATGGTGAACCTGAATATGAACTGGAGTTGGAGTCACGACCTTCTGGCCGGCGTTGCTAACGCGATGGTAGGTACGGTGCTTTATTTTGCGCTCGATCGGTTCAAACAGAGAGCGTAGGTGCAGTTCCCAGTTCTCAGTTCTAGGGTCTCAGTTCCCGGCCAACAGATCGCGTTGGGCAGACCATGACTTTCGTGTGCGGTTCTTCGTGTTTCTGACGTATCAAAGAATTACAATGCTCCTAACAGCCACTCAGCAATATCCGCAATCAATCCGGTCGGGTGTGTCGAACTGGCAACTGAGAACTGGGAACTGGGAACTGACAACTGATGTTCGGTCGTGACGAAAAAGTATCGGCATTCCGCCTGACTGCGGCGCAGTACGTCATCCTCGGTATTTTTCTGGTGCTGGCTTACGGATTGTGGCGTTTGCAGGTCATGCAAAGCGATCTGTATTCCTCGCTGGCCGAGAAGAACCGGATCCGCAACGTGCCGATTCTCGCGCCTCGGGGCAAAATTCTTGACCGCGAAGGCCGCATCATCGTCGACAACTATCCATCGTTTTCCGCGCTCCTGCTGCGTGATTCCTCCCATGACCTGAACGCGGATGCCGGCCTGATCGCGCAGGGCCTGCACCTTGATCCCGATGAGGTGCGTGCCCGCATCCGCCGCTTCGCCTCCATGCCGCAGTATCAGCCGATTTTTCTGAAAGAAGACATCACGCCCGACGAGTTGGCCTTTATCGACGCCCATCGCAACGAGCTGCCCGAACTGGACACGATCGTGGCCCATCGGCGCCTGTATCCACGCAACGGATTCATGGCGCATGTCATCGGCTACGTGGGTGAAGTCACGGAAGACATGCTGAATCAACCACAGTTTGAGCTGTACAGCCCGGGAGATGTGGTCGGAATTTCCGGGGTCGAGCGGCAATACAACAACATGCTGATGGGCACCAACGGCGCGCGCCAGGAAGTGGTCAACAGTCATGGCCGGGAAGTAGGACTGCTCGGCGAAACGGACGCTGTTCCCGGCAAGCCGTTGAAGCTTACGATCGATGTCGACCTCCAGATCGCGGCCGAAGAAGCGCTCGAAGGCAAGAATGGCGCCGTTGTGGCCATGGATCCGCGGAACGGCGAAATCCTCGCCATGGTGAGCCGGCCCACCTTTGACCCGCAGAGTTTTTCCGTTCGCGTCTCGCGCGATCAGTGGAACAAACTGGTCACCGATGAAAACCACCCATTGCTGAACAAAGCAATCCAGGCGCAGCTTGCTCCTGGTTCTACATTCAAGATCATCATGGCCACTGCCGGCTTGCAGGAAGGCGTCGCGCAAGACCTCCACGTCAACTGCACAGGCGGCGCCACGTTCTACGGACGCTACTTTAAATGCTGGATCGCGGCCCGCCATCAGACCCATGGCGCAGTCGACATCGTGAAAGGTATTTACCAGTCTTGTGACGTTTTCT
>JASIEN010000062.1 GCA_030045935.1 Candidatus Sulfotelmatobacter sp. | reverse complement strand
ACCAGGACACGCCGTCGCTCACACGCTCCCCCAGTCTGTGCGGCGGCCCGCTGGGAAGGGGAAGCGACCATGCCTGCATTCCCTTGCTTGTGCCTTGAAAACTGCGGAGCAGCAGCGCTGAGCCATTCGGCGCGAGATCTCCGAGGCCCACATTCACAAAAGGTGTGGGCACCTTGCTGGTGTCACCGCCAGCGACTGACACCTGGCCGACCACGAAGTGATCTCCGTGCATTTCCTGGAAGTAAATTCGTTCGCCATCGGTGACGAGGGCGCTCTTGGGCAAACCGTCATGCGTGATTTGTGCAAAGCCCAAGACTCTCGGTGGCGAGGAGGGAAAAATGCGGTAGGCAATGACGGCTGACACAATAAGAACGAAAGCGATAGCCGCGTAAACCGACATCCTCGTCCACCAGTGCGAAGGCGATGGCGGCCCAGCTTGATTCGCGACAGCGTCTGCAGCCACCACTTCCAACGAGCGATACTGATGGTCAGTTGCAGTGCCTCCATTGATCGGGCCGATGAACCGGTACCCGCGCCGATATAAGGTTTCAATGAACCGTGGGTTCTCAGAATCGTCGTTGAGCGCCTGGCGGAGTTTCTTGACCGCGCTATTCAGGCTCAGGTCGAAATCGACGAAGGTGTTATCGGGCCAGAGCTTCTTCTTCAGCTCTTCGCGGGTCACGATGACCCCGGGGTGCTCCAGTAGCATTTCGAGGATCTGAAAGGGTTGCTCTTGCAGCTTGATTTTAACGCCGGCTTTTCTGAGTTCCCGGCGGTCGGAGTCGAGCTGGTAGAGTCCGAACTGCAGCACCTTAGGATCGGCGGCGGGTTGAGCCATTCCCGTATCACCCCTGTGACTCCAAGAGTTTACACGCGCATGCTCTTACGTGCATTAGACGGCGTGAGACGGCGCAGGTCATATTTCGACGCTTCCCCAGTGCTTTCAGTGAATTAGCTGGTCACATTCATTCCTGCGACAAACCTCAGCCCATCCATTGTTCTGCTAGCTCGGTCGGGCGACGCTAGCGGCATTAGCCGTAAGAAACGGCGAGAACGGGTGGTACTGCGAGCTCGACAAGCAGAACTTAAGGAGGTTTTTCAATGAAAAAGAGTATTCTTACGTGCCTGGGCCTGACATTGGGATTGACAGTTTCGGTTTACGCGCAATTGGGCCCAGTCCAGGCTAAAATTCCCTTCAGTTTTACCGTGTTCGGCAAAACGCTCTCCGCCGGGGACTACTCGATCAGCGCTTCTTCCCACATGATCAAGATCAGAGATGCGAACCATAGGATCGTCGTCATGGCTGCGGCGAATGAGGTTTCGGACGCTGCTGCGGACGAGAAGGGCCATATCCTGTTCCATTGCTACCGAGAACAGTGTTTCCTCTCTGAAATCTGGTTTGGGGCGCACGAGAACGGTAGGCAACTGTTCACCTCAAGAGAGGAAGCAAAGCTGGCGAGACAAGAAACCGGAAAATACTTCGCAGTGCTTTGGGAGAAGCCGGGCAGATGAGTCTTAAGCCGGCGCGCGGACGCGGCTCTGAAGAGCCGCTCTTCCACGGCGGATGCCTCCTTTGATCCAGCCTCGTTTCCCGCTCGAGCCGAAAACGGGCTTAAGTGGGCCAGCCATCCGACTGCCCCTCTCGTTGACGACACATCCCAACTATGTGCTTCTCGAAAATTGAGTCACTTACTTGCGGAACTGGCGCCGACGGCGTAGAGCACAGCGTCGTTGATGGCGTAGGCGGTGCCGTCGGCGCCGATGAGCGTGGGGGTGTAAGCTTCGCCGATGCCGCTTGAGAGTGTAATCCTTTGTGAGAACGAGTTGTTGGTCAGATCCCAGCGGTAGAGCTTGCCGTCTTCACTATTGGCGAGAACGGAGTTGGTGAAGGGATCGACCGCGGCGGTGTTGATGCACCATTCACGAACCGCTCCCTTGATACCGGTGCCGGGGTCGGGGGTGACGCCGAGAATAGTAATGACCTGTCTCATGACTTTGGTGGTGTGAATGATAGGATCGTCCTGCTCGGCGTTGGGATCAAGGATGGCAATGCGGTTCTTGCCGTTGCCGGTGCCGATGTTGGCGTAGTTGTTGTACTTGGTCATCAGCAGATATGACGACTTGCCTTTATAGCTGGCGACGAGACTGGCGGGGACGATGGATGGAGTGTCGTCCCATCCGAAGCTGCCGGGGATTTTGGTTTGCGAGAGATCGCTGCTGAAGTGCAGCATCCACCCACGGTCATTGTGGCTGGGAAAGGGATTCTCGAGCACGCCAAAGTAGACGTCGCCATCGGGGCCGACGGTAGGCGTGGCGGAGCTCCCGGAATAGATGAAGGCATCAAGACCGGACGCGGGATCTTTCAGGAGTACGCTCGCTTCGAGCCCGAGCGTGGAGCTGTTCAGAGCAAGAAGATAACCGTAGCTTTCGCCGTTTACCACGACATAGACAGTGGTGCCGTCGTTAGAGAGCGCGGGAGCACAACTGGTGGCGACCTGAGTGATGTTGGAATCTCCGCTCACGGTTGCGGCCGAGACCCACGAACCTACGCCCTTGGGAGTAATACGGGCGATGCCGCTTGCGAGATTCAACGGCGTCGAACCGGTGACGATGAACCCAAAATAAAGATTTCCGCTGGCATCGGTGGTGAGCGGGGTGTCGATCAGCACATTCTGTTCGTACGCGGTCGGATCTGCCTTGAAGTTGGCCTCTCCGAAGAAATAAAGCTCTGAAAACCCGCCCGTGGCGGAATCGGGATTTTTCCGCACCATCACGCGCCCGCCGCTATCGGGAATGTAAAGGAGATCGCCAAAAATGGTTGGACCCATGCCGGGAGTGAAACCGGCTGTGGGTACCTGGTAGCCGGTCTTGTGCATCCAGATCAGAGCGCCGGTTCCGCCGGCGTGGGCTTCGACGCGAAAACTGTTTGTGCCAGTCTTCACCGGAACGATCACGGTATTCGCCGGTGTAACCAGCGGCGAGCCGTAATGGATATAGATCGTTCCCTGAGGAGGATTCAGGTCAACCGGGACACTCCAATGAATTGTGTCGAGATCCTGGGATTGGACGGTCGATAGCGCGGTGTGATGATCGTCATGCGAATGAGTGAGCCAGCCCCCGGTCTGGGCGGAAGCGGTGGCAAGCAAGGTTGCAAATATGAAAATGACCATGACCGCTGAAATGAGCGAAGGGGCTGCGCGTTTCATATCGTCCTCTGTTATGCCCGGCCGCGTCGGACCAAGGCCTCGTCCAGTCGTCTGAATTTGACCGGCAGAGTACACGGCGTGTACGGAAAGGTTGTCATCAGGATGTAAAAGTTGGGTAAAGACCTTTGAATGGTGGTGATCGAATCGCAGCGGGCGCACGCCGGCGGGAATAGCTCGGAGTATGCATCGAATTATCGGGAGTCAAAATCCCCGCTATCTCCGGAATGAAACGCGGAGACGAGGTCAGGCACCTCTCGTGAGTGATGGCAACGGCCAGCTGCGCCACCTCCAGAATTAATTCGACGCTGCCGGCCAGGCGTCAAACAAGTTCGTCGCATTTACAGAACCTAACCCCGTTGCCAAGTCGTAGCCCACCGTCGCGGGATATGCGGGCTGGCTGCTGGAAGTTGAGGTTGAAAGCTCGCCGATGATCTTGGTGCCGTTGCCAAAACAGTCGTAGGCGTTGGTGTGTGAGCCCTGTCCGCAGGGGATATCCATGTCGCCGAGTTGAACGTCGTTGAAGACGCAAGAAGAGGCGGGTAATGCGCCGTTGGTTTGACTGGCGTTGCAGGCGCTGGCTCCCTGCGTGGCGAATTGGTTGGCAGCGAGCGCGTAGTAGACGTAGTTGGCATTGCCCTGGCGTCCATTCTTCTGATCGATGAGAGCCTGAATGCCGGCCATAGCGGGCGATGCGAATGACGTGCCTCCTCCGCCTTCGAGCAGCGCGTCATTATCCGCCGTGCAGGACGCACCGCCCTCGTTTTTATCGGACATACACTCAACCAGAAAACTCCCCCAGAGTCCGTTGGCTGCGAAAAGAGAAAGATCGGGCTGATCGCGCTCGCCGTCATCCGGAATGCCGGGGACGCCGGTTTGATACGAAGGCTTGGCATTGCCTTTGCACGTTCCGCTGACCACGCCGGGAATTGAGGGCTTGCCGGTAAAGCAAGTGCTGGGGCCTCCGCTGCCGCTGACGGAGTACTTAAAGAAAGCGCTCTTCCCGAGTTTTGTATCGCAGAAACCAGACGCACCCCAGGATTGGGTGTAAGTTCCTCCGCTCAAGATCGGGTCCGTGTAGACGAGTTCGCTGGTGCAGCCGTCATTCCATGGGATCTCGGGAATATAGGAGCGCGCGGAGGCTTTGGTTCGGGGATTATTTTTTGCTCTCCAGTATTTGCTGACGGGAACATTGTTGACGTCCTGGTTGTATTGGGCCATGAAGTCAGTGCCACCGACGTCTACGGCATAAGCCGAAGCGGTGTTGTCGCCGCTATTAATGCCCAGATAAGACAGGAACCCTTCGACGGGCGAGCATTCGTCAGCGCCGGTATCGCCTTGCGCAATAAAGAATGTTGTGCCCAGGGCAGTGGCAATCTGGGCTTCACGATTTTCGAGCGCGACTTCGGTCTGGCCGGTGATGGTTTCACAGAGGCCGTAACTGTCGGAGATGATGTCGGGCGGCTCAAGATCGAGAAGATTAAGGATGGCCAGGTCGAGTCCAGAGACGCCGTGAGAATTGCCACAAGCTGAAAGCTCGATGTTGGCGTCAGGTGCGGCTACGCTGGCCCACTCGACATCAAGGGCGGCTTCGTCTTCGGCCCCGTTTTGCTTTGGGTTAGTGCAATTGGGATAAATCTGTTTGAAGTTGCCGGCCTTGAAATTGTCGAGGCCGAAGGTTTTGCGGAAACTGTGCCAGTCGGATGTATGAAGGAGGTTGGAAACTTCCACCAGCGCAATCGTGACCCCTTTGCCAGTAAAACCGCGCTTCCAAAGAGGGAGCACGTTGTAAATGGTGTTGAAGTCATAGGGAGCAACGACGTGGAAGGTTTGTCCTTGAAACGCGATGTTGAAGTGCGGCTGCCAATTGTTTGTGGCCGAATTATACGAAACGGGCCCACGTTGTATTAAGCGTGGCCGCGGGCCGAAATCGTGGAGAGTGGCGACGCCTTCAACGGCGGGAGCAAGCGCGGCGGGGATTTCGGGATCGCTCATGTTGGCGATGTGGTGTTCCCCATTGGGCAGAACCAGATTGTGTATTTCGGTGTGCAAGGTTTCGCGGATTTGCGCTGCAGTGCCGGCGAAGTCGACGAGCAGGCCGTTATTGTAGACGCGGTTGATGGTGAAACCGTGCGATTGCAGCCAGTTTTCAAGAATGGCACGGTCCTGTGGGACAGCGCCGAATTGCTCGCCAAGTTGTTGGGGTGTAAGCCAATGATGGAAGTTGGGTGAATGTGTATCGTGCATTTCGTCGATCAGCTTGATCAGACGAGCTTCGCTTTCTGGAGAGCGCTTGAGGACCAGCAGGAGGTGATCATAGTAGAGGGTGTCAGCGACGGGCCCGCGATCGTATGCAGGTTCGAGAGCGGCGGGAGTGGTGTTGCCGCTTAGGACAACGCGTTGGGATTCATTGATTGGGGCGGTGATCACGGACCGAGGCTGGCCACCGGCTTGCGCGAGCGAGACTGTCGAGAGAGCAAGAAGCGCTAGGACGGAGAAATACGAGCGCATGGTCGAACCTCCGGAGTTGAAAGTTGCGTGATTCGTGGCCAGCGAGGGAGGCCACGATGCGGGATCGAGGTATGGTAGCGAGACTCAGACGAGTGGTCAAGGTGAACGTCAAGACCGTCGTCCCCTCATCCCGTTTGACGGGGTGGTATATACCGACGGCAAAATGCTCCCTCCCCGCCCTGACCGGCCCCCGATTTGCACCGCCGTTCGGATTTCGTAACAAAAATGAATTTTGGCACGCGAACGGTTTACCTTTGCTGTATCGTTTGCGGCCATCGGCGTCTCGATCAATTAGGGGCAGACGATTCCTAGCCGCCATAGATCTCCTCCGGCTCCGGCTACACGCAAATTCTTTATAGTCCTATCGGTAAAATAGGAACCATGAATGGAGAGACCGCCAATACCATTCGCATTCCGTTGCCAGGGGGGAGCATCGCGGAACTACTTGGGCCCTCCGGGTCAACGGAGCATATTCTGCACTCCGACTGGCTGGGAAGCGCGCGGCTCTCGACGTACGGAGGCGGACTGGTTAACGACGCCGCCTACGCCCCTTACGGCGAGGCATATCCCTCATCAGGCAGCTCCAGCAGCGACTTGAACTTCACCGGTCAAAGCCAAGACACGACCACCGGCCTCTATGATTTTCTTTATCGCGAATACAACCCAGTGCAAGGGCGATGGATTTCACCTGATCCCGCTGGTCTTTCCTCCGCCGATCCTACAAATCCGCAGTCGTGGAATCGCTATGCCTATGTGCTCAACAACCCATTGTCAAGTACCGACCCGACGGGCCTGGACTGCATCTATCTCTATAGTCCAGTCCTTGCTGCAGAGGGCGGGTCCCCGGAAAGGGTTGAATCTATCGACCACGAAACCGACGTGGGCGAGTGCGCCTCGAATGGTGGCTACTTTGTGGCGGGATACGTTGCGGACGCCTCTCAGGTGACGATAAATTCCGAGGCCGGTACTGTTTCAGGCTATGGGTTTGACCTGAACGGCAATGCCGAGTATAGCATCGCTGGTGCCAACGGAAGCAATGCCTTCGGGTCTTGGACCCAGACTTTTGTGAGCGGCGTCGGTCCAGCTCCGATAATGTTCAACGCCAGCGCCGCAAACAACGGGTACATGATCGTCAATGGGCAGTATGTCTTTCCCAGCAGCATCGACAACAAGTACAACCTCATGGAGAAAGGGCAGAGCAATTTTCGCGACCTAAATCCGCTCTGCTCGACGCATGTCACAGTAGATCAAACAACTGGCCAGACCCAGAGTCATGTAGACCTATTTAATCCCTCAGTGCCTCTTCCGGCCTACTACCCGGTTGATGTGAGTGGTGCCTCGATTCCCTTGCATCTGGTGTTCGACGCGATTCCGGATGCGATTTATCGAGCGACAGGGATGTATCTCATTCCCGCCGGGAGGACCGCATGTCAATGACAATGGAAGCTCCAACGGCAACATGGTTGTCCAAGCGTAAGTTCGGTTGTATCTCGCTGGCGTTGTCTTTGGCGGAAACGCTCATCA
>JASIEN010000730.1 GCA_030045935.1 Candidatus Sulfotelmatobacter sp. | reverse complement strand
TGGCGGGGCGAGTTCAACGGCGAAACGGTCGTTTTTCACGGCAATGTGGGAGACGTGACCGGTGCTCTGCCATTCTCGCGGATGAAACAGTTTACGGTCACGGGCCGGGCAATCGGCGAAGGCCGAATTCTGCGCTTTCCCTCAGCGCTATTTCCCGAGCTCATCCAGAAAATGCCGGAACTGGTAAAGCGTTTGGTCGGCGTGATGACCGACCGTGTCCGCGAAGCCACCCGGATGGAGCAGCAGCGAGACCGGCTGGCCAGCCTGGGAAAACTTTCAGCTGGACTTGCCCATGAACTCAATAATCCGGCGGCAGCCGCGAAACGCGCGTCCGCGCAGTTACGGGAGACGCTGCACCGCATTAAAGAGGCCAGCCTGCAGCTGGGCCGGCGAGAGCTGACGCCCACGCAAAAAGCAGAAATCGAAAAGTTGGAATCGTCCTTTACGCAGAGTGAGTCGCCTCCGCCCGATCCGCTTACAATCAGCGACCTGGAAGGTCAGATTGACTCCCTGTTGCGAAGCCACGGGCAGAACGATTTGTGGCAATTGTCGGCCGAGTTGGCGCAAAGGGGAATCAAGCCCGCGGCGCTGGATTCTTTATTCGAGACCCTTGACGCCGGTACGGCACGGGCGGCCCTCGTGCGCATCGCGGCGTCCGTGGAGATTGCCAGCCTTTTGAAGGAGATTGAAAACAGCACTTCACGAATCTCTGAGTTGGTCCGCGCCATCAAGGAATACACATACATGGACCAATCTCCCTTGCAGAATGTCGATGTGGTGAAGAGTCTCGAGACGACTCTGACGATTCTGCACCATAAGTTGAAACGCGGCGTGACAGTGCAACGCGATTACCAGCCCGTTCCATTTCTCGTGAATTCGTTTGGCAGTGAGCTCAATCAGGTTTGGACGAATCTCATCGATAACGCTATCGATGCGATGAGTGGGAAAGGCGAACTACGCGTTCGTACATATCGCGACAACGGCTGCGTTGTGGTTGAAATCGGCGACAATGGCCCGGGAATCTCTCCAGAGATACGGTCACATATCTTTGAACCTTTCTTTACTACCAAGGCAGTAGGCGAGGGCACTGGCTTGGGACTCGATACCGTACAACGAATCGTGCGGAAGCACAGAGGCAACATTCAGATCGATTCAAAACCGGGCGATACGCGCTTTCAGGTGTGGTTGCCTCTGGCCGATGCCAAGGCTTGATCGAACTCGTTTGCCCAACCCAGAAGCAGCGGCCCGCCGTTCTGCCTCAGTATTTATGCGGGTTTCGCGGGCCAGTTACGGTGCATTTCTCACTCCAACTTTCTTCCAGATATGTGTGGGCACAGTAAGACTTCAGCGAGGCTTGAAGCGCAGGCACGCGCTTCACACATTTAGCCCCGCTCGTGGCATGTTCGTGTGCGATAAGCAGACTTCCTTATCTTCCCAGCATCTTCGCTGTTGATCGCGATTAGAACGTGACCGCAAATTCAACAGTATTGGAGTTCATGCCATCGTTACGCACGTACACTTCAACCGAACCGGGGAGCGTCAGATCCTCTTCCGTCACAGAGACTTGAAGCTGTGTGGCATTCACGACCTCTGTGAATTGAGGGACATTGTTCCAAAAGACCTGTGCGCCGGTGCTGAAATTACTCCCGTTCACGACCATAGTGAACGGTACGCTGTTTGCTGGTGCACTGTTTGGCACCAGCGCGCTGATTGCGAGCGGACCCATGACTCCAGTGGTGAAAGTAGCTTTGGTTGCACTGCGAGATCCACAAGCCGCGATAAGCAGAATCAGGGAGAAAGTAGTAGTGAGCTGTCGAGGACACTTCATATTGCTACCTCCAATAGCGCCGCGGATGCATACCGCAGCGCTCCCTCGTCCAGCGTTACCCAGCATGGTTTTCAACCGACACTGAGAGACGACTAAGGGTAATGTTGCGACCGTAAATCGACGACTGTCAAGAAAATCAGAAGCGGAAGTAGCGGGGCTTTTGCGACCCCACTACCAGAGGCGGATGTGCCCGGCAGACCCAGGCGGTCAAGGGCTATCTTTCTACGTTTTGTTCCGAGGCACCTTAATAACGTCAAACCAGACCGCCTTTCCGTAGTATCCTCGCCACAACAACTTCCTTGTTCTTCCATGAGGAAAGGGCGTTTGACGGTGAGCGACAGCAAAGCCAGCTACAACCGTTTTCTATTGCTCGTGGCCGGATTGGGTGGCCTGCTTTACGGAGTCGACGTCGGAATCATTGCCGGCGCGCTGCCATACCTCGAAGCAACTTCAGGTTTGAATGCCGGGCAGCTTTCAGTCGTAGTCGCGGCCGTGCTTCTCGGCAGTGTGATCTCGACTCTGTTTGCCGGGATGCTCGCCGACTGGATGGGCCGCCGCCTTCTGATGACGCTCAGCGGGATTCTCTTCGTCATAAGCATTCCTATCATTGCTCTTTCTCACGGCTATGAACCTCTGATCGTTGGACGCCTTCTGCAAGGCATCAGCGCGGGGCTGATCGGCGTGGTTGTTCCGCTTTATTTGGCCGAATGCCTTGCCGCATCATCACGCGGCAAAGGAACCGGAATTTTTCAGTGGCTTTTGACGCTGGGCATCGTGACAGCCGCGCTCGTGGGAATGTATTTCAGTATTCGCGTCAATGAAGTTGCCAGGCTGGGCGATGCTGCCAGGTTGTTTGCGTTTAAGGACGCAGCGTGGCGCAGCATCTTCTGGGTATCGCTGCCCCCGGGAATTTTGTTTGTCATCGGCAGTCTTATGGTGGCTGAATCTCCGCGTTGGCTGTTTCTGCGTGGCCGAAATGATGCTGCTCGCGCTGCACTGCTTCGTTCCCGCAGCACTGACCAAGCCGATCTCGAATTGCGTGAAATGGAGCAGGCTGCCGCCTCCGAAAAAGCTCAAAATTCAATTGCAGCGAAGGCAAAGGAATCTCTCCTGCGACGCAAATATGTAATCCCATTTATTCTGGCCTGTGTGATTCTTGCCTGCAACCAGGCCACCGGAATCAACTCCATCATCGGATACAACGCCAACATTCTTTTGCAGAGTGGCCTTTCGGATGTCCAGGCGCATTGGGGCTACGTCCTGTTCACGATCATAAATTTCCTGGCCACAATGGGCGGCGTCGCCCTGGTCGATCGCAAAGGACGAAAATTTCTACTCACGCTTGGCACTGGCGGAATTATTGCGTCCCTGGTGTGCACCGGATTTTTCTTTCGCAGGACGGAACGGTTGCGCATCGATACAAGGGATTCCGTTCAATCCCTGGTTACCCCGGAGCAAACCGTAACGTTCGCCTATGATCGGCAAATGGCCGAAAGTCTTTTGCGCGGATCGAGGGATGACGCGTATCAGATCGCCGGCAGACCGACTTCTTTGGTCGTGATTTATTCCTGCGGTGATTTTCGCGCGGCCACCAGGGCCGTCCGCTCTGACGAAACATCCGCAACCCCGATCGAAATCACTCGCGAAAGCTGTGTGCCTGCCAATAAAGTCGTGGCATTTTTCTCCAATCCCTTTGGCCATCTCGATGCAGCCCGCCACGCTCCGCTGAAAATTGAGAACGCGCTGATTACACCATTGCCCACTCCGAACAATGGATGGGCGGTCGCCCTCACACTGTTCGTATTCATGGCGTTCTATGCTGTCGGGCCCGGGGTATGCGTGTGGCTGGCGCTTTCGGAACTGATGCCCACCCGCATTCGCTCCAATGGAATGAGTATTGCGCTGCTGCTCAACCAGGCGGTTTCTACTGGCATCGCGGCAATCTTCTTGCCCACTGTAGGCAAGTATGGCTATTCGGCCATGTTTTGGGGATTTTCAGCATGCACCGTCATTTA
>JASIEN010000729.1 GCA_030045935.1 Candidatus Sulfotelmatobacter sp. | reverse complement strand
GCTGGCCGAGAAATTCTGCAACTGCTTTAGCCACCTTCGCCGTCCCCAGCATGCCAATGTGAACCGCAGCGATCGGAATATCAGCCGCCAATTCTTCCAGAGTATCGGTCACAACTGCTGCATCTACGGGCTGTACTGTCTTCACTCCCGCTGTCGATTGCACGGTCAAGGCGGTAATGCAGGCGACCCCGTAGCATCCGTGGGCGGCAATCGTCTTTATGTCGGCTGTGACTCCGGCGCCTGACGACGGATCGAACCCTGCAATTGTCAGAATGACTGGCGGTTTATCAGCCATGGTCTCAGCCCAGTTTTACCTAAAACCCTCATTCCTAAACAACTTAGAAATATTTCCCCGCAAATTATTGATTCTAATGGCAATGAAAATTTTTCAGTATACACACGAGTGGGCCTATTAACATATATATAAATATCTAACTTCATTGTTTCTAGTAACATGCTCCGGATTGCCCCTGATAAACAAGAGGTTACGTTTAATATTGATAACTAGGACATAACCCTTGGCCATGAACTTTCGGATTGACAAGACCGTGCTCGTTCCCTAGCATCTACAGAACGTTAAAACTACAGCCTAGCTAGGACGACTTTTGAGTATGCGAGGAGAACTGAATGCGAGAACGTTTAGCTCATGGACTGATGACTGCTTTTCTGGTCGTCGGTCTGGGAGCGGCTCAGCGCCCGAACATCTCGGAGGCCAGCTCACTGCCGGGTAACTCCGTTCCATCCAAGCTTGAGGTGCTCAAGCAAACCGTCAAAAAACCACCGTATCAAATTGGTACAGCATCATGGTACGGCGAAGACTTTGATGGTAAACCAACTGCGAGCGGCGAAGACTATGATATGTACGATCTGACCGCCGCCCACCCCACCCTGCCCTTGGGCAGCTACGTGCGGGTCACGAACCTGCGCAACGGACGCGCTGTGGTCGTTAAGGTGAACGACCGGGGTCCACTGGTAGAAGGTCGCATTATTGACCTATCGTTCGGTGCCGCTCGTGCGCTGCAGTTTGAGGACAAGGGTGTGCAGCGGGTCCGCCTGGATCTAGTGAAGCGCGGCGACCGACCCCATCGCCCGGTCTACCAGACAATTGCCGATAACCGGCCTATAGCGGGACTTCCGTAAAACCATTACACTGTCAGGGATGCCAGCGGCTACACCCCGAAGCATCCCTGTCAACTCGCAGGGAGAATGTGAAACAAACGATCTGCGCTCAAAGCTGATCGTCGCCCTGGATGTTTCCTCTGCTCGAGTCGCACAGAAAATTGTCGCTGCCATTGGCGATTACGTCCTCACTTACAAAGTAGGAATGCAGCTTTACACGGCCGAAGGCCCGCAGATCGTACGCGATCTGGTCGCCTCCGGACTCGGCGTTTTCTTCGACCTGAAATATCACGATATTCCCAACACGGTCGCATCCGCCGTAACCGAAGCTGCGAAGCTTGGCGTCAGCATGTTGACGGTTCATGCCGCGGGCAGTCAGCGAATGCTGCGCGCTGCCGCCGACGCCGCGCATACCGTTAATCCCAAGCTTCAAGTTCTAGGCGTCACGGTGCTGACCAGCCTTGACCAAAATGATCTCGAAACGATTGGCGTTCGGGGAACGCTTCAAGATGAAGTGCTGCGCCTCGCTTCTCTTGCCCTCGCCAATGGGTGTGACGGCATCGTCACTTCCGCTCGCGAAGCCTCACGCGTACGCGCCGAATTGGGCCACGAGTTCGCGTTGGTCACACCCGGCGTGCGACCACGGGGCGCCAAGCCGGCAGATCAGGTCCGAGTAGTCACACCTGCTGAAGCCATCGCCGCCGGCGCTAGCCACATTGTTGTCGGAAGACCAATCACTGCAGCGTCAGATCCCGCAGCGGAAGCAAGAGCTATATTGAGTGAGATTGGATAACCAGCCCATATAGGGACAGCCGCCCTCGGCTGTCCAGCGGAGCGAAGCTCCGCAACGCTTTCGCGCCTCGATGATCGTCTTTATGTTGCCTGCGGGACTGAAACTCGACAACCAGCCGAAACAGTTCGCTACTTCATCAACTCCCTCAACACCGCTACCTCGGCCGCAATCCCCGTATGCAGTGCCGGATCCACATCCGGCGCAAACAACGGAGAATGATTCGATGGCAGCGACGTGCCCGAAGCCTTCGCCTCGGCATACTTTTCTGGGTCAGCCCCCCCAAGCGTGAAGTAAAAGCCTGGTATCCCCTGCTCGACGTAATAAGAAAAATCCTCCGATGCCGGAATCGGGTCTTCGATCACCACATTCTTCTTACCGAGCGCAGCTTCCAGCGCAGGCTTCAACCGCTCTGCCAGGGCAGGCTCGTTGTAAACCAGGTCCGTTGCTTCATAATGTTCAATCAGCGGAGGCTTCGGCGCGCCTGCCGCCTCGGCTTCGGCATTCACGATGCGCGTGATTGCGGCCAGCACCTGCTTCCGCACTTCCGGCTTGTTGGTTCGCACTGTGAGCCCAAGCTCTGCCTGATCGGGAATGACATTATTCTTCGTTCCCGCGTGAACGTAGCCCACCGTAATGATCGCCATCTGCCCCGGTTTCACCTCGCGCGACGGAATCGTCTGCAAAGTCAGAATCGTTCTGGCGGCGATCACGATCGGATCGATCGTAGTGTGCGGCGATGCTCCATGCCCGCCTTTGCCGTAGATCGTGACCCGCAGAGAATCCGCATTGTTGTTGTAGACGCCGGGCATAATCCCAACCGCTCCCGCGGGCAGCAGGTTGTCGACGTGCATCGCGACGGCAAAATCGGGCTTGGGAAAGCGCGTGAACAGGCCATCCGCCAGCATCGTCTTGGCACCGCCAGCCGTTTCCTCCGCTGGCTGGCCAATCAGCATCAACGTTCCATGCCACGAACTCTTGCTCCGCGCCATGATATCCGCCGTAGCAAAAAGTGACGCCATGTGCAGATCGTGCCCGCACGCGTGCGCCACCGGAACATGATGGCCGAAATCGTCTTCCGCATGAGCCTTGCTCGCGTAGGGCAGTCCAGTTTTTTCCTCGACCGGCAGCGCATCGAGTTCAGTTCGTAACATCACCGTCGGCCCTGTGCCGTTTTTCAGGATGGCAACGATCCCCGTTCCACCCACATGTTCTGTCACATCGTAGCCCAGACTGCGCAACCGCCCAGCCAGCTTGGCCGCAGTCTGGGTCTCGTGGCCAGATAATTCGGGATTCTCGTGAATATCCACATACAGGGCGTGCGCCTGCGGATAAACTCCTTCGACCTCTTTAGAGTCCGCACCCTGCGTCCATGCCGCGGCGGCGAACGTAACAGTCAGCAGAAACTGTTTCCAGATCATCGTGCCGAGATCATATCGGTCGCGCGGAGGGGCTGTAAACAACGTCCCGACTTTTCGCAAAAAACGTCAAGGGATGGGCACTCGCCCTCCCATGTCTCGCAAAAGCGGCGATGCGCTTCGCTATGGCCTCAGGGCAGACTATAAAAACCCCAAATGAAAATAATTTTGCCCTCACAATCCCGGCGGGAGCATCTATTCCCGAAAGCGGTGTTTCGTGCAATCGATTTTTTACCTTAGCGCGATTCGCTCTTTTCCGCCTTCCCCACGGGTGTACAATTTTTTTAGAAAGCACTGGTTTGCTTCCTTCGTCTGCAAGCTCGAGGTGCTCATGAACGTCCACATCAGTTACCGGATTCATAAAACTCCCGCCGTAGAAAAAGACATTCAATCCCAGATCGAAAAACTGCGGAAGCGCCTGCAAGTCTTCCGCCCGGAACTGGTCCATCTCAAAGGCTCCGTCGAGGAACTGAATCCCCGGGAGGGCACTTGCGTCTCTCTCAACTTGCGCCTGCCTTCGGGACAGATGGCCACTCAGCAAAATGCTGGCACCGCCGCGTCTGCAGTTAAAGCCGCGTTCGAAGACTTGCTCCAGCAGGTCAATAAGCACAAAGCAATTCTTCGATCCAGCCACAAATGGCAACGCCGCCAGCAGGAGCCAGTCAAGCGCCACAATAAAGTTGTTCCCTTCGAGCAGACACTGGCCGCCGTCTTCCCACCCACCGTTTCCTGCGACGACATCCGCACCTACGTCAACGCCAACCTCGCTCGCCTCGAGCGCTATGTCGAGCGCGAAATTTATTTGCGTGAGGCCTCCGACATGATCGAGCCCGACTCGATCAGCAAAGAGGAGGTCATCGACGAATGCATCGCCGCGGCCCTCGGCGACTCTCAGGAAAAGCCCGAACGCCTTGCGCTCGAGCCCTGGCTTTATCGCCTCGCGATGCATGCCCTCGACGAACTCTCGCGCCCCGAGGGTACTAACGGAGACGCCATTCACCTGGAAGATTCGGCTCGCAAGCGCAATGTTCGTGGCTCCGACGAAGCCGAATTGCAATTTCACCAACCCGACGAATCCATCACTGGGGAAACCATCATTCCTGATGGCCGCGTCGCCACGCCCGAGCAGATTGTCGGCTCGGATGAAATGATGCGCCTCATCGCCTCCGCCTTGCGCGATGTCGATCCCGCGCATCGCGAGGCTTTCATCCTTCACGCCATCGAAGGCTTTGGTATCGACGAAATCTCAGCTATCACCGGCGCTCCTCCCGAACACGTCACCAGCGCCATTTCTGACGCCCGTTCGCACCTGCGCAAGTCGCCTAGTTTGGTTCGCCAGTTCAGGGGACGGCTGGCCAATGTGGGTAACGCCTAAATCCAATTTAATTAAATAAAGAGGTATCGCTTCGAATGATTACTCGCGAACAGATTCATGAACTCGCCCAATTTGAAGACCTGAGCGGATGCGCTCTGAGCTTCTACTTTCAGCCCACGACGCCTAGTAATAAATCGCACAAGGAAGAGACGATTCTTACCAAAGACCTGGCGCGTGAAGTACTGCGGCAATTGGAAACGCGAAACGGAACCAACGGCAGAGCTGCCTGCGAATCAGCGCGCACCGATCTTGAACGCATCGCCAGTCTTTCGCGCGAACTGCAAACGCGCGGCAACGGCCAGCACGCCCGCGGTGTCTTTGCCTGTTCCGCCCGCGGATTTTGGCGCGAATATGAGCTGCCGGCGCAACTGGGCGGCACGCAGCTTACCGCCAATCACCATTTTCATCTTAAGCCTTTAGCCCACCTGCTGGGAGCTTTTCCCCGCCTCGGCGTTATGCTGCTCGACCGTCACCGCGCGCGCATGTTCGATCTGCGTCTCGGCGAACTGACCGAGCGCATGGACTACTTCCATCCGTTGCCGCATCGGGGTCGCAGCGACGGCTTCAAAGGCTACGACGCCGGCCACGTCGAGCGGCACTTTGCCGACGAAGTACGGCAGCATTTCAAGCACGTCGCCGACGCGATCAAGCTTGGGCTGGAAAGAGGCGAGTTCGAAAAATGGATCCTCGCCTGCCAGGAGACTGGCTGGCCGCTGTTCTCGCAGCAGCTTCACACCTATGCGTCACAGGCGCTGCTGGGGCGTTTCAGCGCCGAGATCGCCCACACCACCAACGACGACATTCGAAGGCACGCGGAAAAGATTTTTTCAGACTGGCAGAAAAAGCGCCGCGAAGATGCCCTTCGCGAGGCCATAGATCAGGCCCGCGCCGGTGGCCGCGGGTCAACCGGCCTGCGCCGCGTCCTGCGCTCGCTCGAAATGGGAGAGGTACAAACTCTGCTCATCGGCGAGCGTTACGTCGCGCAGGCTGTCCAGTGCTCCAACTGCGGCCATCTCGACGCCCATCTCGTCAATTTCTGTCCCATCTGCGGCCACGAAACCCGCAAGTTGGTCGACGTCGGAGAAGCGATTCTGCCCAGGATCATCAGCAAGAACATTGAGCTGTTCTACGTGAAGGACGACCCCGAATTCGACCAAGTTGGCAACATCGCCGCGGTCTTGCGCTTCCGCGCCGAACCCGTGAAACCGTGGCCATTAAAAGGAACGTCAGCAGAACACTCGCGCGAAAGCCGCGGCGAATTAACCGCTCGCAAGCGCAATTCGGCATAACAAAAGCACAAAGCGGGAGGGACGGACCCATTCGTCCGTCCCTCGCGCTTCAGGGCAAACGTTAAGAGCGTTCCATTCCATGCCCGGTCCGAGCCAAATTCGTAAGGCAAAATACCTTTACGCCTCACACTCTTGCGCTATTGACTGGATTCGCTCTCGCTCCTAACATGCGAGCGGGGCGTGCCCCTGCATATGCCCGACCAGGTTATCAGTCATTACAGGATCATCGAAAAAATCGGCTCGGGAGCCATGGGCGAAGTGTTTCGCGCACACGATGACCGCCTGGGCCGCGATGTGGCCCTCAAGCTGATTCGCCCTTCTTCCAGCGCCAATCCTGATCATGTCCGCCGCTTTGAACTGGAAGCCCGTGCTGCCGCCTCATTGAATCATCCCAACATCGTGGCCGTGTACGACGTTGGCGTACACGAAGGTATCCCTTATATCGTTTGCGAGTTGCTCCAGGGCAAGACCCTGCGAACGGCGCTGGCCGATGGACCTTTGCCGACGCGGGTTGCCCTCGAGTACACACAGCAGATTGTGCAGGGGTTGATCGCGGCCCACAACCACCGCATCATCCATCGCGACCTCAAGCCGGAGAATCTCTTCGTCACTACAGATGGCCGCGTAAAAATCCTGGACTTTGGCGTGGCCAAATTGCAATTGTCGCCCGAAGACTCCGGCCGGCCGGTCGAGCAACTGACCACCGTGACCAAGAGCGGCAGCGTAATTGGCACGGTCGCCTACATGTCTCCTGAGCAATTGCGGGGCAAGGCCGTCGACCATCGCAGCGACATCTTCAGTGTGGGTGCAATTTTGTACGAGATGCTGACCGGGCGCCGCGCCTTCCGGGGAGAAACTGAGGTCGATACGATAACGGCGGTCTTGCGCGAAGAACCTCCCGACAACGACTTCGACCAGGTCCGCGTTCCCGAATCCTGCCGCGAAATTGTCCGCCACTGTCTGGAGAAGGAACCGGACAATCGCTTTCAGTCCGCCCGCGACCTTGCCTTTGCCCTCTCCACATTAGCCAGTGCCGCGCCCGGGAAGGTACAACCTTCGCGGACGAAGCGATCACTGGCAAGAATTGTTCCCTGGGCATGCGCCGCAGTGCTTCTCGCGGCTACGATCTTGCTGGCATTTCGAGTAAGCGGAATGCGCAATCCGCCTTCGTACCAGCGATTGACCTTCCAGCAAGGCACAGTTTACTCAGCCCGCTTCTCTCCCGACTTTCGCGGCATTCTCTATGCTGCAGGGTGGAATGGTGATCCGGTAGGGATTTTTTCCATGGTAGGAGAGTCCCATTTAACCCAGCCGCTCAATCTTTCAGACGCAAACTTGCTTTCTGTCTCGCGCACCGGTGAACTGGCGCTGGCCCTGCACGGAAGGTATCCCGCGCATTTGGAAACCGAGGGCGCTACTCTAGCACGCGCTCCGCTCGCGGGAGGATTGCCACGCGAACTGCTTCAGGATGTTTCGT
>JASIEN010000728.1 GCA_030045935.1 Candidatus Sulfotelmatobacter sp. | reverse complement strand
GATTCCTGTTTGCTCACCCCTGCCACTAATGCTTTGCCCCGGGAGCGATCGGCGTTGCCGCCGGTGCGGCGTCATGGCTGTAGTACGTGGTCGCGGTAAAACTTGCCACCACACTCTCACCGGGCGCGTACTGATACTGGTGCTTCACTTTCGCGCTGCTCGGGTTCTTTGTAGAAGACACCAGCAAGCCGCTGATGTTCACGATCCGCTCCAAGCGCCCCACCTGGTCAAAGAAGTTCAGCATCGAACGGTAGGAGCCGTCGAGTTCCATATCGAACGGCAACTCTGAGTAGTATTCCTTGGTGCTTACGGGTTTGGCGGCATAGCGCCGCAGCCACACACCGGCTTTCTGCGCCTCGCCGTCCATCATTTCGATAAAACCATCTACCTGGGCATCGTCGGGCACGATGCGCCGCTCGATATCGAGCTGCTGTTTCAGGTTCGCGAGTTGTCGATCTATATCCTTCAGCTTGGGGCGATACGATTCGAGCTCGTTGTTTTCCCGGACCTTCGTCTCCAGTGCTTTCCCGGCGGCCACGTTCTTTTCGCTCTGGCTCTTGAAGATCGTGAAATACAGTGCGGCAGTAACCACGATCCCACCAAGAATCACCAGGCCCCACTGCTTTATGCCTGACAACTGCGTGAAATTTGCTGTCTCCATAGCTTCGCCTCTACGACTTACCTTTCGAGCAGGTCAGGGTGAACTGAAAGGCCTGCATGTCCTTGACCTGATCGTCCTGATAGGTCTCTTTGATCTCTACGCTGGAGAAATATCCGGTCTTTTGCAGGTTGGCGATCAGGTTGGCCACCGCGTCCGTGCTCAGCGCAGTGCCTTCCAGGTTCACGGCGGGACCGGTGTCATCCATTTTGCTCAGCCAGACGGCTTCCGTATCGTTCACCGTCTGCCCCAGCATGGCCAGCAGATTGACCGGGCCGGCCTGACTGGCGCGCAGGGAATCGATCACATCCACGCGGCGCTTATAATTGTCGGCTTGTTTCTGCCGCTCCATATACTTCGCCTTCACGTCGCTCAGCTCGCGGTTTTTCTGTTCGGCAGCCTGCATCTGCGCGGCGATGGTTCTGCCCTGCTTGTCGAGCCGGTACCAGTAGCCGTAGTTGATTGCCGCCGTCAGGATCACCACGATCAGCACTTTCAGCTTGGGCGAGCCCATATCGCCCATTTCGATCGAGGGCATCGCCGCGGCAACGCCGCCGCCGCGCTTACCTTTTCCCTTCGCGGTTTCCAGCAGGTTGATTTTGATCATAGGGATTCAAAGCTCCTCAAGGCCAAGCCAACTGCCACAGCCAACTGGCCCGGATTCTGCTCCACCAGCTCCGCCGCCGAACCTTCCGCCGGTGGCACCACGCGCTGGAACGGATTCAACAGCTCCACCGGCATGGAGAATTCCTGCCGCAGAGCTTCCATCAATCCCGGCACCTTCGCCGATCCACCGGCGAGATAAATCTTCTCTATGTGCTCGCCCGCCGCGCTGGCACGGAAGAAATCGAACGTCTTCTGAATCTCCAGCACAATAATTTCGGTCACCTGTTGCAAGATCGGGCCCTTGGCATCTTCGCTGACTGTTCCGACCTTCTGGCCCAGCTTCAGCTTCTCGGCATCTTCGAAGTTCAGATCGAGTTCCTTCTGCAACGAGTCGGTGTACTGATGCCCGCCCACGCTGACATCGCGCGGAAACAGCGGCGTCGTTCCTTTCACGATGTTGATGTTCATGACGCTGGCGCCAAGGTTCAAAAGCGCCACCACCTGGCCAGGCGCCGGCTGGTAGTTGTACTCGTAGCAGTTCTGCAGCGCGAGGGCATCGATGTCGACGATAGCCGGGGTGCGTCCCGCCATCGAGAGTACGTTGGTGTAGTTCAAAATCTTGTCCTTCTTCACAGCCACAAGAAGAACATCCATTTGCGGTGCGCCCGCTTCTTCGGAAAGAATCTGATAATCCAGACTCACGTCGGCGAGATCGAACGGAATATGCTGCGCAGCCTCTTTCTCGATCGTCTCCGCGAGTTCCTGATCGCTCATCGAGGGCAGCGAAATTTTCTTCACGATCACCGAGTGACCGGAAACCGCCGTGGCCACTGCTTTCGTCTTGATCAGGCAATCGGCAAACAGTTTTGAGATCGCGCTCGAAACCGTGCCGGAGTCGACGATCATCGAGTCCACGACGATGTCGGACGAAAGCGGCTCAAGTCCCAGGTGCGCGACTTCAATCTGCGCGCCCTTCTTCTTCAACTCCACCGCCTTGATGCTCGAAGAGCCCACATCCAGACCTACGATCGACTTTGATCCCATTCCAAACATGTGCCCGCCTCTTTTCCGTGCTTGTGTGGCGCGGGCACTGTTGCCCGCGTCGCTTATTACTGCGTTCCGGCCGCCTTCGTGGCTGCCTTCGGCTTTCTTACTTCCACCTGGCTCGACTTCTCTTCCATCCACTGGTCGAGCTTCGACTTCTTGAATCGCCAGCGATTCCCCAACTTGAAAGCGGGAATCTTCTGCTCGCCCACGTACTTGTAAAGCGTGTCCGGACTCACTCCCAGGTACTGCGACGCCTGGCGAATGTTCATGACTTCTCGCGAGTCGGCCATAGTTGCTGCTTTCGTTGCCTCTCTCAGAACCTCCGCGCCGAGTTGCGGCCCGCGGAATTTCGCCGAATCGTCCACTCCGTCCTGCTGCGGAGGACTCAGTAAGGCGAGCATATATCAGCGAGAAAAAGCCCCGGCTCAAAGCGAATCTCCGTGTTTTACCGGCATTTTTGCGGGTTTTATGGAAGAGGATGAAAGTCGGATTTGGGCAAATATCTATATGTTGTGGTTTCTTGTGCACGTGACACAATTAGAAGGATATTCGACTGAGGCAATCTTGAGTCATATGAGCGCCCATAACTGAAGTACTACAGACGGTACGGAAGTACTAAACCGGACGCCCAAGTCAA
This sequence comes from Candidatus Sulfotelmatobacter sp., assembly GCA_030045935.1. Taxonomy (GTDB): domain Bacteria; phylum Acidobacteriota; class Terriglobia; order Terriglobales; family Acidobacteriaceae; genus Sulfotelmatobacter. The sequence goes on along the minus strand of JASIEN010000728.1, from coordinate 1,842 downwards.
TGGGCAGACAGAAGTTAATTAGCCACAGAAATCAATCAGACGATGTACGGCGGCCGCGAGTATGCCGTGAGCCATCCCCGCCAAGCGAGGAAAAATCGAATAGGGCTGTACGGCCAGATGAATAGCGTATGTCTTACGCGCAATTGCAGGGTATAATGCTCGCGGTTTGGATTACGCGAAAGCCCTGCACAGTCCACCTTCTGAGGCTTTCCGTTAAGGAGGCCTTCTATGAAGTTACAACTCCCAGTTCTTTTGTCAGTGTTCGCTGTTTCGTTAGGTGTAGTCACACAAAGCGTGGCACAGAGTGGTGACGGCAAGGTCGCTATTCACGTCACGCCCAAACAGGCTTATGTATGGATAGATGGACGCGCCATCAGTGAAGCCAGCAAACATCACACGTTAAGCTTGAGCGCCGGCGACCACAAGATTGAATTAGCGAACTACGGATATTCTCCGGAAACTCGCAACGTCACGATCACCGCCGGCAAGACCACCGCTCTCGATGTCAGCCTGCAACCAGTTTCCGGAACGGTTTCGGGCCCATTCGGCGCGATGACCATCAAAGGCGCAGATCGAGACGCAGTTCTGTTAAACGGAAAAACTCCCGCGTTCTTCGTCGGACACGGCGATGAGTTCAACAACACCTTCTTTAGCTCCATATGGAGGCAGGAGCTCGTGGTTCCTCCGGGGACTTACCAGGTCACCATACAACATGAAGATAAAGACGCCTGGTCGGGACCGGTGGAGGTTCCCGCCGACAAACGCGTGGTGATTGATGTACCGAAGGGCATCCGCAAGACCGTTGACTGGACGCGCGGAGAAAAACTGAAATCGATCCCGCGATTTACCGTAGGCACGGCCAGCGCTACTGTCGCGGTAGTCAAGCCGACGGCGCAGCTTTCCGCCAGCGCCGGACAAGTAAATTGCGGCGATGCCTCGCAGCTCAAGTGGACGTCCACGGACGCGCCCAGCGTGCAGATCAGCAATGTGGGAGCGGTTGCGGCCAACGGCGATCAAAGCGTTCAGCCTAAACAAAACACAACTTACGATCTCACCGCCGTCGGCCCAGGCGGCACGGTTACGTCGAGCGCGACCGTCAACGTCAATACAGCCATTCAGGCCAATCTGCAGCTCTCGCCGGCGGAAGTGCATTACCGGCGGGTGGGCGAAAAGGTCGTGCAGGACGACAGTTCGGCTTTGACCTGGTCAGCGTCGAATGCTTCGTCAGTCACCATTGATCAGTTCGGACCGGTCGAAGCCAACGGCAATCGCCCGCTGTCGCAGATTACTCCGAAGCAGACCACAACTGGGACAATCAACGAGACCGTCAACTACACTCTGACTGCGACAAACCCATGTGGCGGGACGGAAACGCGTACGGCGTCGCTGCACATTATCGGTGAGATCAGAAACCCTGAGCTCGAGTTAACGCGCAGCGTTTATTTCCCGACTGATCGGCCACATCGCCTCAAGACGGATGCCGCGTTGCTTCCCAGCGAGCAAGAGACTTTGAAGACACTGGCGGTGTCGTTCAAGTCTTATCTTGCGGATGAGCCCAATGCTCATCTGGATCTCGGCGGCCACGCCGACAAGCGCGGCCCAGTGAGCTACAACCAGAAGCTTTCGGAGAGACGCGCAGAACTAACCAAGCGTTTTCTAGTCGAGCAAGGAGTTCCGGAAGCTGCCCTCGACACCCACGCCTATGGCAAGGAAGACAACTTGACCGTGGACCAGGTGAAACAGCTGCTGGATCAGAACCCTTCGCTGAGCGCTGAGGAGCGGCAGAAACTGATGGCGAGAATAACGACGATCGCTCTGGCTAACAATCGCCGCGTGGATATC
>JASIEN010000727.1 GCA_030045935.1 Candidatus Sulfotelmatobacter sp. | reverse complement strand
GTGTTCCGCTCGCTGGCCGAGCGGATGGGATTCAAAGACGGATGCTTTACCGAAAGCACCGACGAAATGATCGAGGGGGCTCTGAATTCGGGAAACCCCTGGCTGGAAGGAATCACCCGGGAACGTCTAGAACGCGAAGGCCACATTCAACTCAATTTCGGCTCGGCCCCATTCCTGCCCTTCGCTCATGGCAATTTTCGCACACCTTCAGGCAAAGCCGAACTTTACAGCCAGACGCTCAAAGCCCAAGGGCTCGATCCAGTTGTAGAATTTATGCCGCCGAAGGAATCGCGCCATGGAAACGGCAAACCCAGCTTTCCCCTCGAGCTCCTTGCGCGGAAAGCCGACAATTTCCTGAACTCGACATTTTCCAATCTGCCCTCGACCCAGCAGATGGAAGAAACCAATCTTCTTGAAATGCACGAATCCGATGCCCACGCGCGCCACATCGCAGATGGAGATACCGTCCGCGTCTTCAACCATCGAGGAGAAATCTTCCTCAGAGCCCGCGTGGATGGCACCGTACAACCCGGAGTAGTCTCAGCGCGGTTGAACTGGGCCAAGCTCGGACCCGGTGGCTGCAACATCAACGTCCTTACCTCAGAAAAACTTACCGACATGGGCAACTCGGCCACGTTTTATTCCGTCTTGGTGGAAGTAGAGTCAGCCAAGTCCCATTCATGAAGGAAGCAGCAGTAATTCCCAATGTGGTTGAATGGCGTCATTCCGAAGCCCCGCGCCTCCGCCAGCCGGGCGAGGAATCTCCCAACAAGTGGACGGTTCGCAGGAGATCCTTCGCTCCGCCTGAAAAGCGGCTCCGCTCAGGACGACGCCATCGATGGAGATAAGCCACCAACAAGAGTGGCACTTGGACGCGTTCCATTTTTCTACCGTATAATGAGCGTTTTCTCATATCCCAGAGGCTGAGGTCGTAGCGATTCATTTTCGCTTTCATCGAGGTAGTCCTGTGCCTGAGCGCAGCGACCGTGATTGCGCCGTTGGCAGCCTACCATCTCCTTCATCTTCATGGTTTTTCTATGGAATGAAGTGGTTTGGTTACGCGCTTGCTCTCGCCACGCTGCTTTTTCTCGTCCCCAACGCCACCGCGCAAAGCGACGTCATTACTGAAATCAACGTTCAGGGCAATCGCCGAATTCCTACCGAAACTATCAAGGCCCGTATTTTCACCCATGTCGGCGACATTTACGACCCCGCCGCCCTCGAGCGCGACTTCAACTCCCTATGGAACACCGGCTACTTCGACGACATCCGCTTCATGCGCGAACAGACGCCCAAGGGTTGGCGGCTGATCATCCAGGTCAAAGAAAAACCCAGCATCTTCGAAATCAACTATGTGGGCCTGAGCACAGTCTCTACCAGCGACGTTCTCGACCGTTTCAAAGAAGCGAAGGTCGGACTGTCGGTAGAGAGCCAATACGATCCCACTAAGGTCAAGAAAGCGGAAGTCGCAATCAAAGAACTGCTGTCTGAACACGGCCGGCAGTTCGCCACCATCCGCACCGAAATCCGCCAAATTCCGCCCGCCAAGGTCAGCATCACCTTTGTTATCAAGGAAGGCCCCAAGGTCAAAGTGGGCAAGATTCGCTTCGAGGGAAACAAGAACGTCAAGACGCGCGTCCTGCGCTACGCCATGAAGAACCTGCGTCCCATTGGCATACCCCACTCTATCTTCCTCGAGAACATTTTCGCCCGCACCTACGATGCTACCAAGCTGGATGAAGACACTGAGCGTGTCCGCAACGAGTATCAGAACCGTGGTTATTTCAAAGCAAACGTAGGCGAACCCAAAACGCAAATTCACGATACCGGACACACTGGCCCTCACATTCCTCTGCTGCAAGGTGGTCCCGGCAAAGCGGTAGACATCACCATGCCGATCGAAGAAGGCGAGCGCTACACGCTGGGCGGCATTACTTTCAAGAACAATAAAGCGGTAACCAACACCAAGTTCCTGCGCGCCCTTTTCCCCATAAAAGATGGCGACATCTTCAGCAAGGAAAAAATCGCCAAGGGCATGGAGAATCTCCGCAAAGCCTACGGCGAAGCAGGCTATATCAATTTCACCTCGGTCCCCGACACCAGGTTTGACGACGCCAAGAAGCAGATTTTCCTCGAGTTCGACGTCGACGAAGGCAAACAGTTCTACGTGCGCCGGATCGAATTTGAGGGGAATACAACCACGCGGGACAAGGTAATCCGGCGAGAGATCATTCTCGAAGAAGGCGGCGTTTACAACTCCCGCTTATGGGAGTTGAGCCTTCTGCGCCTGAATCAGTTGGGCTACTTCGATCAGTTGAAGCCCGACGACCCGAACGTCACGACCCGTACCCTGGACGAAAAAGACGGGCTGGTCGACCTCACCTTGAAAGTACACGAAAAAGGCAAGAACAGCATCGGCCTCAACGGCGGCGTCAGCGGATTAGAGGGCGCGTTCGTGGGCATCAACTACGCCACCAACAATTTTCTTGGCTTGGGAGAAACGCTTTCCATACAGGCCAGTCTGGGCAATCTGGCGCGCAGCATACGCTTCGGATTCACCCAGCCGTACATGTTCGACCGTCCGCTGCAGTTCGGTTTTAACGTTTACTATACGAAGATCAAATACGACCAGGCGCGGCAGCTTTCCATTTTCAGCGGACAGAACCTGAACCTGCCCAACGCCGTGGCGCAAAACCTTCAGAACTACACGCAGTCCAGTACCGGTTTTGCTCTATCTCTCAGCTACCCGTTGCACCGCTCGTTCAAGCGCGTCGGAATCACCTATTCGTTCGACCGCTCTACCTTGCAGACCCTCAGCACTGCCTCGAGAAATCTCTTCGAGTACCTTGCCTTCCGCGGAATCTCCGGCCCAACCGCGCTCGAAGGAATCATCACCAGCAAAATATTCCCGAACTATTCGGTCAATACTCTCGACAGCTATCTCTCACCGCACCATGGATATCAATTCACGGCGGGCACCGAATTAGCGGGCCTGGGCGGCACCATCCGCTCGGTGCGCCCGGTCGTTTCCTACAAGCGCTTTGTTCCCGTTCAGAACAGGCGCAATGCCATCGGCTTCAATGTTCAGGGCTCATTTATCACTGGCTTTGGCGGCCTCGTTGCCCCTCCATTCCAGCGTTCTTACCTGGGCGGCGAGAACGATCTGCGCGGCTTCGACGTTCGTTCCGTGTCGCCCGTAGCCTTCCTGCCCAATACCGGATCGATCGCGCTGACCGACCCAAGCGGACATCCGGTGCCCAAAGATCCGCAAAACCCCAGCCTCGGACCGGTCACCATCCCCATTCCGGTTGATCAGATTGTCTTCCCGGGTGGGGATTTTGCCCTCTTCACCAACGTGGAATACCGCATCACAATCGTGGGGCCGGTGGCGCTGGCTCCCTTCGTCGATACGGGCATCGATCCTATTCTGCGCAAGTCGCAACTCCAGATCGCCTCCGTGCAGTACGAGAACGTAGTCAACACGCCTTTAGGCTGCCCCACGCTTCTGCAAACGGCGACAGCCAATACCTGCACTCCCGGCAGCGTGCTGAGTCCGCCGCCTTCACAGGAACTGCAGGTCTTGGGAACGACCAACTGGAAGCCGCGGATGTCGACCGGACTCGAACTGCAAGTGTTTCTGCCCGTCATCAATGCGCCTTTCCGCATTTACTGGGCCTACAACCCCTTGCGGATCGATAATCCAGCGACGCCGCCCATCCCCATCTCTCCCAACATGTTCCCGCACACCTGCAGCTCAACCGGTTGCTATCTGACTGGCGCCGGGGCCTACACCTATCAGCTGGCCCGCGAGACTTATTCGCCCAGCTTCCTGCTGCGCGAGCCGAGAAAGACATTCCGGTTTACGGTGGCCACGACGTTCTGAGAAAAAGCAGGTCGTGTGCCTCCGGCAACATAGAGAACATCGACCATCTGCCGCGCCGGTGACCTTTGCGATGCGTGACAGTCAGAGGTCCAGAGGGTTTCCATGTCCAAAGTGCTGCAGTTAGGTTCAGCCCGGATTGCTGTTCGCAGAGGCACATTGGTTGCGATCTTCTTCATTGCTCTCAGTGGATCGCTCACCGCGCAAGAAAAGAAATCGATCTCGAGTCCCCTTGTAGCGGACCGGGCAGCCGCCATCGATGCCTACCTGCGCCCTTTCGCGGAAACCAACAACTTCAGCGGGGTCGTCTTCCTTTCTCAGCGCGACCGAGTGATCTATCAGAAAGGATATGGTAAGGCCGATCCCGCCTTCGATGTCGCAAATACTCCGCAGACCCGATTCCACATCGCATCGATTTCCAAGGCATTCACGGCTGCTGCGATTCTTCTTCTCGAGGAGCGCGGGCGACTCAACACTGCCGATCCGGTTTCAAGATTTCTGTCCGATTACCCAAACGGTACGAAAATTAGCCTGGAAGACCTCCTCCGGCACACCTCCGGCATCCCCAATGTAGAGAATCAGGAAGATAGTCGGCCTTACAGCGCTGCAGACATTGTCGCTTTATTCAAAGACAAACCGCTAGACTTTGAGCCTGGCTCTCAGGCGCGCTACACAAACTCCGATTACGCTCTGCTCGCACTGATCATCGAAAACGTCGCAGGTCAAAGTTACGGCGACTTTCTGAAGGCCAACATTTTCGACGTTTTACGACTCGACTCGACAACCCACCAAGGCGACGTCCGGCGCGTCATCCCTTATCTTGCCGTCGGTACCGAACCGGATGGCCTGCTTGGTGTGAGGTACACACCATTTCTCGGATGGTCCTCCACTATTGGGGCCGGTTCTCTCGTCTCAACAGGCCCGGACTTGTGTAAGTTCAGTCACGCGGTGTTTTCCGGAGGATTATTGCGCCCCGCTTCTGTTGCCAAAATCATGCAACCCGGCGGCGTTTTCCCCTACGGATGGACGGACCGCGATTCCTTCGGCCACAAAGGAATAGGCGTCGGCGGCCGCCTGCGTGGTTTCATCTCCGACCTCGAGTACTTTCCGGATGATGACTTGTGTCTCGCCATTCTTACTAATAGCTACTCTTCAGTCGCGCAGGTAGTTTCGGCAGATATCTCTGCGATTGCACTGGGCCAGGCCGCTACGCCGCCAAAAATCAATTACCTTCGCCCCCAGCCGCAAGAACTCGCAGCCTTTACCGGGCAGTTTCAAATGCCCAAGAATTACTACGCCCCCAGCGCGAGCCTCACCATTCAGGACCGCGGCGACTATCTCGAAGCAACCTGGTCGTTTGGTGACACGAGTGTGATCTATCCCACTGGAGGAGACGATTTTGTCGATCGCTCAAACTGGGCAATGGTCCACTTTACCCGCGACGCACAGCGACACGTCACAGGCTTCAACTACAATCTTCTGCGGGTTTTCGTCGCCCAAAAATTACCGGCCAAGTAAGGGCGCCACTGGCTGCTGGGTTCCACCTTTGAGGCTCTCAAACCTTCTCCGTTTGACGCACCCGCACAGCCTCTCTATAATTTGAGTGATCCACACCATGCAGAAAGCTGATCAGGGGTGGACGACACGTCCGCAACCCCGGCGTGTGACGCTGGTTGTCGAGTACGCCGATAACGTCTAAGGGTGGCCGCCGCATTAAATCGAGTACAGGGGAATTCGCAACCTCGCATCTGCGGCACAGCGTTGCCAATTGGGCTAGACCGTTCCCGGAACCCAGGTCCTAAAGGATAAGTTCAAAAGGATAGGTTCCAAAGATAAGTTCCAAGGAGTTTAAATCGATCCGATGAAAAGCAAGTTTCTGCCTTCCACCATTTTGCGCGCCCTTCTGATTGGCAGCCTGGCCCTCTCCACACTGCCCATCGTCGTTTCGGCTCAAGCCGGAAGCACAACCCCAACCAACGGTTTGCCGGCTGCGCCGTCGTCTTCAGCGGCAGCGCCAGCGACTTCTCCTGCCGCACCTGCCGCGATTCCAACCGGTTCCGGCACCAAGATCGGCACCATCAACATCGAGCAGGCCGTGCTGGGTTGCAATGAGGGGCAGCGCGACATGGAGGCCCTGCGCAAAAAGCTTGAGCCCAAGCAGAACGAATTAAAGTCGCAGAACGACGAACTCGAGGCGTTGCAGAAGCAGCTGCAAACTCAGGGCGACAAGCTGAACGAAGAAGCCCGCGCCACCTTGGTCAAGCAAATCGAGACCAAGAAAAAGTCGTTCGATCGCGACGTGCAGGACGCACAAGAAAACGCGCAGAACGAGCAGAAGGACATGTTCCAGCGCATCCTGCAAAAGATGGCACCGGTCATCGTAAAGCACGCCCAGGACAACGGTTACGCCATGATCGTCGACACCTCGAATCCGTGGCCGCAGAGCCCCATTCTCTGGTACGGCGAAAGCGGCGATATCACCCGCGCTGTCGTCGATGCGTACAACGTGCAGTCTGGCGTTCCCGCGCCAACACCAGCAGCAACTACACCGAAACCCGCGTCGACGCCCAAAGCGCCCGCTCCCAAGCCGGCGACTCAGCCTGCTTCGCAGCAGCAACCGAAATAACCGCGACACCGCAAGTGCTGAATAAGTTCCCAAAAGCCGCGCATTACGCGCGGCTTTCTTGTTTCTCCTGACCGTCCTCCTGACAGCCGTCCGGTGTCATTAGCGGTAATCGAAACCAGGAGGAAGCCATGTTCACCACCACAGCAACTTCATCATGGCAAGAGCGTTCGCGCCTTGGATTCACTACATTCGCATCATTGGGCCTGCAGGGGGTCGCCGTTGCCATTCTGCTGATTGTTCCGCTTCTTCATCCTACCGCGTTGCCATTGCTGCACCACGTTTCCGCGCCCGTCAGTTTAGGCCAGCCCGGGGACACTTCTCTCACCAAGCCGCCCTCCGGCAGTGGCTCTATCGCGCGCAGCTCTATAGCCACTCTGCCGCCGTCATCCGAGCATCGCTTCGCTAGGCCTGCGGCTGACGACGAAGCGGCACCGCAATTTGCGGGCAGCGGTGGGGCCTACATTCCAGGCGCGATGGGTCTGGGAGCGCGCGACGGAATTCCTGGGTCTTTGGGAACTGTACTTCCGATCGTGCCCGCTGCGCCCGTTCCCTCGCCGAGGGCTGCGCCCTTTCATGTCTCGCAAATGAGCGAAGGCAGTCTGGCCTACAAAGTTCTTCCAACTTACCCTCCCCTCGCCAAAAGCGCCCGCATTCAGGGACAGGTGCTGCTGCAGGCTATGATCAGCAAGCAAGGCGTGATTGAAGATTTGAGGGCGGTCTCAGGGCATCCCATGCTGGTGACGGCGGCAGTGGAGGCCGTCCGCCAGTGGCGCTACCGGCCGTACATTTTGAACGGCGAGCCGGTCGAAGTGGAAACACAAATCACCGTGAACTTTTCGCTCGGAGGAAACTAAAGCGACGATGTGGCGCGGGCACTCCTGCCCGCGAGTGAATGCGGGAACGGGGGATGCTTCTGCCTTGTTTACTCTTCTCTGTGCCTTGCAGTGAATCCCTTTGCAGGAGTAGCCCCGGCGTAACCTCAGATGTCACCCCCTGACCGATATAATCGACTCAGTGGCATCCACCGCAGAAATTCTCAGCCGCGTGGCGACCCGGCCCACCTGGGCTGAAGTTTCTCTCGCCAATCTGCGGCACAACTTCCGCACCGTACAAAAACACGTTGGGAGCACGGTTACGGTCTGCACAGTGGTGAAGGCCGACGCCTACGGGCACGGTGCCATCGAATGCTCGCACGCACTCGAATCCGAAGGCGTAAAGTGGCTTGGCGTTACATCGCTCGATGAAGCTATTCCCCTGCGCGAGGCTGGGATCAAATCCCGCATTCTCCTAATGACAGGCTTCTGGCGCGGCGAGGAAAGCGAAATCGTGCGCTTGCGCCTCACTCCCACGGTGTGGGAACCCTGGCAGATCGAGTCGCTCGATTCTGCCGCCCTCGCGCAAGGCGCGGCCCGGCATCCAGTTCACCTGAAGGTCGATACCGGCATGGGTCGCTTAGGGGTAACAGTGCAGCAGCTTCCGGCTGTGCTCACGGCGCTGGTCGCCGCCAAGCACCTCATGCTCGAGGGACTCTCCACCCATTTCGCCGCTTCTGAAGTCATGGATGCACCCTCGGTCACCGAGCAATTGCGCAACTTTGAAACCGCGCGCCGCCTGCTTCGCGAAGCCGGCGTGGAGCCGGTTTTCGTGCACATGGCCAACACCAACGCCATCATCTCGCGAAAAGAAACCTGGGCGAACACAACTCGCGCGAACATGCGGGGCAATAGCATGGTGCGTCCCGGCATCGCGCTGTATGGCTACTACTTGCCCTTTCAGCGCGCCGGCCGCGAAGTCAGCGGCGGAACTTTGCGAATGCCCGTCAAGCCGATCCTCACCTGGAAGACGCGCATTCTCTCTTTGCGCGACTTTCCTGCCAACCATCCCCTCGGATATGGCGGAACTTACGTCACCAAAGCTCCAGCCCGCGTCGCGGTTCTGCCGGTTGGCTATGCTGACGGATACAATCGCCAGCTCTCCAACCGCGGCCGCGTGATCCTCCGCGACCACTATGCTCCCGTCGTCGGCAGCATCTCTATGGATTTAACCCTCGTCGACGTCACCGGCATTCCCGGTGTCGATGTAGGGGACGAAGTCATTATCCTCGGTGCCCGCGATGGGCTGAGTGTGGACGCACTTGAGCACGCCCGGCTGGCCAGCAGTTCTCCCTACGAAATTCTCTGCAATATTTCCAAACGCGTCCCCAGAAAATATTCCCTCACTTAAACTGATTCGCCCCCTAGCGCATCTAAGCGTTCTAAGTAATGTCAGCATGAAAGGCAAGGTAAGAAGTTATGTGTAAGCTGGGATCGCTAGTGTGTGTATCGTTGGTCTTTGCGGGCGTGGCGGCCGCGCAGGTTCCAACCAGTGGGAACGTATTCTTCGGCTACTCCTTTTACACGACAAGCCTTTCTCCCGGCGATCGTGCCAACACCAACGGTTGGGAAGCCACTGTGGAAGGTAAGGTGATTCCATGGGTCGGATTCGTGGCCGATTTCGACGGCCACTACGGCTCGCAGAACTTTGCCGCTTCGTGCTTCGGCGCACCCTGCTCATTCAATGCCAGCGTCACTGAACATAACTTTTTGTTTGGCCCGCGAGTCGGTTTCTCCGTGGGAAAACTTCGTCCCTTCGCCGAAGCTCTGTTTGGTGCGGGGCACGTGGATGTAAACAATGGAGTGGGTTCCGACACCTCATTTGCCACAGCCATAGGCGGTGGTGTCGACTATAAAATCATCAAGCCAATAGCCTGGCGACTTCAAGGTGACTACGTGTATACCAGATTTTTTAATTCAACCCAGAGTAACTTCCGTCTTTCGACTGGCATTGTGATGCGCTTCTGAAATGAGGAGCGCTTTGAAAGGGCGAGCGCGGCTTACAGCCGCGCCCGCCGAAAGCCACAAAAAAGGCCGGGCTCTAGCCCTGAGGAAGATCATTCTTTAGCCAGAAATCCGATTTACGAGATATTACTAGCCAGATACCGCGGCCTCCCGCCTGCGCCAGCATGTCTCCAATATCTCAGGTACTTCGTCGAGCGCATGGTTCGAATACGCCGAGGCATTGCGCTGCAACTTTCGAAACATTTCCGGCTCGAGCAGTTGCTGCACCGCCGCTGCAATCTCCCCAAAACTCGAGACCACAATCCCCAATTTGTTCTCAGACACCCACCGGGCGTTATATCGTTCCTGCGGCAGCGTCTTCATGTTGCATTCCACAATCACTGGAAGATGCAATTGTAGCGCTTCGCTGATCGAACCAGGCCCCGGCTTTCCGACAAAAAAATCAGAAATCGCCATGTAGTACTCGACATTATTGGCAAAACCCACCACGAGTTTCGGCATTCGCGTACGAAAATCTCTCAGCGTGGTTGCCAGTTTCTCATTGTGTCCGCAAATCAGAATCAATTGCACTCGCGTGCCACTCTCGTCGATTCTTTTCGTGATGCCTTCCATCACGCGCGATCCGTATCCGCCAAAGAGCACGATGCCAGTCGGCCAGTCTGGTTCAAGACCAAGACGCCGTCGCTCCGCCCAACGGTCAATCGTGAGGGGCTGATAGAACTTTGGCTTCAGAATCATTCCCGAGGTCAGAAAAATGTGGTCGTCATCGTGGCCAAACTCTCTGGCCTGCTGACGCGCTCTCTCTGTGCCCGCGATGACGTATTCCGACTCGCGCTCAATCCAGAATCGCGGCGGATAATCGGCCAAATCGGTAATAAGCGTCACGAACGTGGGCCGGTTGGGCCGATCCAGGCTCTCAGCGATCTCACGATTGAAGTGCGGTATCACAGACAGCACCATATCCGCCGGATGCTGGGCCCAGTATTCGCGCAGTACTCGTACAATCGGCCGATGATAAGCGCGGATCGTCATTTGCAGTAGTTTCAGAAGCTGCGGCGTGAAGCGCGTCCAGCCTCGCCGCAGGATTTGATTGTATGTTTCCTGAATGCGAATCCCGGTGAATTTGCGGACCACATCCAGTTGGTCCAGAAGTTCCTGAATATTAAGAAGACTGACGTTCCAACGATTCGCCTGACTCGACAACACGGTTTTTAACGCATCGGCGGCATTGCGGTGTCCCCCGCCGGCATCGTGAAAGACAATGGTCAGCCTGCGGCGATCGATTGCTGGTGCGGGTGAGTCTGAAGCGATGTCGTTGGAGTCGTTCTTGCTTCCGGCTTCCTCTAAAGTGGAGAGATCGTTGGACTCGACCATGCGTCAGTCGGCCACCTTATCGTACTGAGCGTGTTCAAAGATTTCGGGCTCGTCAGCGAAATCAGGTAACTCTATTTCTGCCTGATCCTGGTTGACAACGGCATCCTCCGCACGGTCCTGATATTCATGAATAACCACGCCCTGTTCGTCGATCGTGATGTAAGTCAGGCGCGAATCCACCCATCCACCAGAATTGTAGTAATCGATGCCATCCTGCCGCACATGCAACGCCTCGTGCGTGTGTCCGCAAAAAACCCTGTCGGCAGTGTGCTGCCGCGCGTATTGCAGCGCCCCAGACGAAACTTTCGACGACATGCGCAACCAGTTCGTGTTCAGGCGGTCAATCAGCCGCACAATCGGCTTGCTTTTGAAATCCAGCTTTTGCAAAAACAAATACAGCGACGTGCCCACCGTGCTCAAACGCAGATTGCTCACCTGAAAGCCGTCGAATTGATGCCCATGAATCGCAACGTGCCGCAGCCCGTTGTACTGCCATTCATATTCCTGATATACGCGCACGCCGACCAGGTGCGACATGATATTGGTCAGCCCGTGGTCGTGATTGCCTTCCACCCACACCACTTCAATCTTGCGTTTTGGATTCGACAGTTTGCGAATGTAGCCGAGAAACTTCCAATGATCTTTAGTGAGCCGCGCGAAATTGAGGTCGGCGAAAATATCACCCAGCAGAATCAGCCGTTCGAAGCGGTTATCCTTCAGCACGCGTGTGGCCTCGCGCGCCCGGCTGGTCTCCGCGCCCAGGTGCAGGTCCGAGAGGATCAGCGTGTTGTAGACATGCGGATCCATGCTTCAGTTTTAGCAAAATTATGTTACGGGGCGATGAAAGTTGCACAAAAATCAGGTCATGGTAACTCCCGAAGTAACCGAGTAATCAATCGGTAAACAATCGGCCGGGTGCGTCCAACGTTGAGTGCAGAGGCAATTGATGTCATTCCGAACCGCTCCGAAGGAACGGTGAGAGCCTGCCCTGAGCCGCATGGCGAAGGGAACCTGCTTTGCCATTCTCATCTAGGATCAGCCCTCCATACTTCACGTAGACTGAAGGCTTGAAATCGATCGGCCACATCCTGGCTAAGTACACGGCATGGATCTGGGGCCTTCTCCAGGTCCTCGGCATCTGGGGGCCCTTCGTCATCTCCTTCGCCGACTCCGCCCTGCTCGGCATGCCGGTCGACGCCATTGTCGCGACGTACGTCTACAACGACCACAAACGCCTCCTGTTTTACGTCACCCTGGCGTCTGCGGGTTCGGTGCTTGGCAGCATTCCCCTTTATCTGATCGGATATGCCGGCGGCGAGGCCGTGCTCCGCAAGCGCATTCCGGAAGAACGCTTTCTTCAGATTCACCGCTCCTTCGAGCACAATCCGTTCTGGGCGCTGATGTTTCCCGGCATGATGCCTCCGCCCATGCCATTCAAGCTGTTTGTCCTTGGTGCGGCCGCCTTCGAAATGCGATTCACTCATTTCGCAGTTGCCATCTTTGCCGCCCGATTTATTCGCTTCCTGGCTGTCGGTTTGCTGACTTTGCGCTTTGGACCGCAAATTGTCAGCCTGCTCACTTATTTGTTCCGCCGCCATTTCGCCTGGGTAATTGGCGCCATCGCTGGAGGACTGCTGGTGTGGTTCCTTATGCGTAGGAGTGGGAAATCAAGGCAGAGTGGCACATCAAGAGTCTAGGAAAGCCCGAAGCGGCGTAAGAATGCAGGCCACGGCGCAAGTCGTGGGACGAAAAGTAAGTAGGATGTAAGGTAGCCCCGAGCAGGGGCGAGAGGAACAGAATTTGGCTCGTGCGGAGAATCAGGCCGCCGCAACGTGGTCGCTACTCTTGCCCATCCAGCGCGAAAGCGCCGCAATAAACATCGGAGTTTCAAAGAACGCGATCGAGAAGAACAGATCGCCCTCGACTGTCCCGCGGAAGAAGGGAAGGCCGGCGGCATACGACATCATCAGCCCGTGCCAGCCACGCGGATACATATTCGGCCACGCCGCCCACACCGCGAAATTGCTGACCAGGAAAAACGAAACCGAACTCGCCAGCGCAGCCCCAATCACTCGTACCGGGCCGGATTTCTCCCGCAGGTGCGTCCCCAGCCAAAGAATGGCTGCGTACCATGCCCACGTGACGAACTGGTCCCACGAAATCGGGTACGCGTAAATGAACTTCGTGAGCACCACATCCGTTGCCGCAAGAAGAACCAACGGAATCCACATCTGCCGCCGCGATCCGCGCGCACCAAAGAACAGCAGCGACGCCGCCAGCGGAGTAAAGTGCCACGCATGCGGCAACACATTCAGCGGCCCCGCAAACGGCAGGAAACGCACCGCAATGGCAAGCAGAACGAAAATGTAGGCCAGCATGATCACCTCACGACTGCTTCACTATTCTCGGCGCGCGCAGGCGGTACGTCAAGAGTGGCGAGACAAAGGTGATGGCGCAGTTTTGTAGATTGATCGCCTGGTGTCATCCAAAGCCCGCGCTTCGAGGAAGACCCTCAGCTTCAGCCGAGGGCGGCACAGCCGCGGGGCGGGAGCCTGCCCTGAGCAAGTGAGCGCAGCGAACGCGTCGAATGGGAATCTCGTCGTGCGGCGAAATTGCGTATGCGCAAATTGCGGGTGCAGCCTCTGCACTCCGTTTCTCATCTTAACCCTAG
>JASIEN010000726.1 GCA_030045935.1 Candidatus Sulfotelmatobacter sp. | reverse complement strand
AGTTTGCTGCAATAACCAGATGATCGCTCCCGGCATTCGGTGCAGAGAGTTATTGTGCGACGTTGAGCGTGATCGTGAACGGCCCATTCGAATTGGTGAGGGGAGATGCGCCGCCAGTTGTCGCGCTGATCGTGACGGTATACGTGCCGGCCGGCGTTCCCGGGTTGGTAACACCGGTGCCGCCGCTGCCCCCGCCGCACGAGCCCAATCCGATCGTGAAGCATCCGAGGACCACAATCATGCTAAGCAATCGGATGGCGCCCTTGCGCGTGCGCGCGGCAAAAACAACTCCGAACAGGCCAGGGAGCAAAAACGCATAGACAAGGCGACTGCTGCCAAAGGGACGCCGCATTTGAGTCGTCGGGCCGGTAGTTGTCAGGGTGACTGTAACGGCAGTGGCGTTGGTTGGCTGGCCACCGTTTGGCAGAGTACACGCGATCTCGGCGGTCGCCAGGTTGGGACTGCCCGTGCACGTATACGTCAGCGGAACTGCTGTGGTCGCGCCGGTACCGGTGCCGACAATAAAGCTCGGGGTGCTGGTGCTGCTCACGCCAATCTGCACCTGCGCTTTTCCGCCTGCTGTGACGGGGAAGGTGGTGCCGTTCGTGGAGGCGAGTGTGTAAGATTCCGTGGTTGGCGTGACAGTCAGGCTGACAGTGGTAGTGGTTTTCGGCGATGCCAACGGAGTGACCGTGATGGTTGATGCACTTGAGGGAATCGCCATGTTGGGCAATGTGGAAATCGTGAGTGTCGTGGTCGGGCAAGTGGGCGGTGTGGAGGTCGTTGAGCAGGAGCCAGTAAAGTTTACGCTCGCCGGGCTGAAGCTGCATGTCGCGCCCGTCGGCAGACCGGTGCAGCTGCTGGTGGCAAAGTTCACCACTGTTCCGGTCGAGCCGGAGATCGATGCAATCGTAATGGTCGTGCTGGTTGAGCTGCCTGCGGAAACGGAGGTCGGGTTAAGGCCGGGGTTCGAAAGCTGGAAGTCAGCTACAACCAGATCCCTCCATGCCGCCACGAGATTGTTGGCGTTAATGGAGCCGAGCCCGGTTACCAGATTGTAGTGTGTAGTCGCATCAAAATTCGATGCAGAGTAACCGAAGACTCCCCCCGATGGACATTGGATGGATGATGGTTGTGATGCCGGAGTACCGGGCTGGCAGTAAACGTCATTGGTGCCGCTTGTAACCTGGTTGAAGACCGCGTTTGAGGGCGACGTGGCCAGAGTGTACAGGTTCTGATTAATGTTGCCCAGACCGGGTGTGCTTTGAATCCCGCTGCTAACCACATACTGGTTCAGCAGCGTGATCATGCCGGCCAAGAGAGGGGACGAAACGGAAGTGCCTCCCACAATTGAGCCGTCCGCTACAGCGGTCGCAATCCCACTGGCACACGTGCTGCCGTCAACTACCGGATTCACGGCTGTACAAAAAATGTATCCGGGAAAGTTTGGCGATGCCAACATCGAGACGTCGGGGACCCATCGGACGCCCGTGGGGGCGTCAGTCACCGATAGACCTTGTTGGTAGGACGGTTGGGCAAAGCCCCCGGTGCAGACGTCACCACTCTCTGAAGCGCAGTTACTGGCACCGCCCCCGGCGATCGAGATCCAAATATCCTCCTGCACCTGCTCAGCGGTCGCCGATGCTTCGAGCGCAACCCAGCCCTGAAGGGCGGGGCTCCCTCCCTGGAGGCAAAAATCATTTCCGGAGTAGTACTGCTGGCAGTACTGGGCGATTTCCACATCGTCATTCCACTCAATTTCGGGAATGTAACTGAGCACGGAGCCACCGTTCGTTCCATTGGTAGTACCCCAATAGGAGGACGGCGGGAAGTCGTTGGCGATGGTAATTTCAGTTCCCCCGACTCCCGTTACCTCGGGGCTGCTGGCCGGATAACTTACTGCAAGCCCGCCGACAGCTCCGTCGTAAGGCAAGGTGGTGTTGGGAGGATTAAAGTCACATTCGGCAGCGCCTACATCACCCGCTGAGTTGAAGATTGTGACGCCCTCCGCATTGCCCTGCTGAAGCAGCGTCTCAAGGCTCTCCGATTCGCTCTCGCACGCGCCGTAACTCATGCTGACGACCGGAGCCAGGGGTGGTCCGCTGGGCGGATTGATTGCTGCACTCAGGGCGGCGGTCACCCCGCCACCGCTAGTGATCGTGCAATCGGTGCTGTTGTTGTAAGTAACGGGGGCATTCACGAAGACGATTTGCGCTACCTGAGCGACCGCCCCGGACCACTCGATATCGAGGTCAGATTCGCCGAGATCGCCACAGTTCCATATTTGGCCGGTATCAGTACCAACAACCACGTACTTGAAGTAAGTGGTATTACAGGAGGTAGCGGTAACCATCCCATCTGTCGTCGAGCAGCCTGAAATCGGGTTCAGCCCGAAATCCGATCGGAAATCATTAATGTCGTCCAGATAGACATCGGTTTGACCTACGATGGCCAACTGCTCGCCTGATCCGTCGATCGGCGTTGATTCGCCGTACAACGGGTTAATGTCATATATTGTTGCGACATCTCCCGGTGCCAGGAAATTTCCGTACTGCGAGCTGTAGTAATAGGGATGCGAACTCTGCGCTGCGTGCGGAGTCCGGAAGTAGCCGCTCCGATGCGGAAGGAAGCTGTGAACCCCGAGCACAGTGCGAACAACACCATTTA
>JASIEN010000725.1 GCA_030045935.1 Candidatus Sulfotelmatobacter sp. | reverse complement strand
AACTAAGGACTCGCCAGCGGCTCAGCAACCGGCGATCCCGACGGAGTTTGGCAACGGGCACCCTACGGGAGACAAGCTGACCGACATGTTTGAAGCCAAGATCAGGGCGGAATGGGAAGCGATCAAGAATAAAGACAAGAAAGCTTATGGCGACATGCTGGCTGACGACTATGAGGGAGTGGAAGTCGATGGCCGGGGCGAGCGCAACAAGCTGCAAGCATTGAATGAATTACCGGAAACCAACGTCGCTAATTACACGTTATTTGGATTCAAGCTGATTCCGGCAGGTCCAGACGCGGCGCTGGTGATTTACGAGGTCACGATGCAGTTTCCGCCCAGGTCTGTCGTTCGTTACTCGAGGGTATATATTACTGAGTTCTGGCAGAAGCGGGGAGCGGAATGGAAGGAAGTGCATTACCAGGAGACACATGTAAAGTAGGTCTCAACTTCCTAGAAAGATTCAATGCAACCGCGGCAATTTCGCGGCATCCGATCAAGCGAGGAGGGGTAGGCATGAAGATACTGTGGGTTGTACTGTTGCTTTCAGGCGGATTGATGCTGGCGCAAGACAATGCAGCCAACAGCAATTCAGAAAAGCACTCCAAAGACCAAGTAACGGTCACGGGCTGCGTCAGCCGCTCCAACGGTGACTATATCCTCATGAAAACTGAACCTGGTAACACGTATGAATTGCAGGCCACGGGTAAGACCAGATTGAAGAATTATCTGGGCAAGCGTGTGCAGGTTACAGGCACTACTTCACCGACATTGAGTTCAAGTTCCGATGCCAACCGGGCGGCGGGGTCGCCTGTGACGCTGAACATTTCATCGATCAAAACGCTTGACCAGAACTGCTCCGCGGCGGAAGTCGCGCGATAGGTTTCTAGTCTTGTCTCATTCGCAATCGGGCGGCATGGCCTGAATTGCCGACTCCGAACCGCATGGGGGCTTTTTCTTGGCCGGTTCCAGCCGAGCGGGGCGATTGTAGCGGAGAATCCAGAGCCCATCGTTATTGGTGAGGTAGATCAGGCCGTGAGCGCCATCGGGAAGCAGACTGCTAACCTTGGTGAACGTTGCCAGAGTCTTCGGATTGCGGGGGTCGCTTAAATCGAGCACGCGAACGGTTTCAGTAGGGTGACTGGTGCTGGTTAGAGTGGTTGGGGTTTTCTCCGGGGCCTCGGCAATAGCAACGTCGGGGCTTACCAGCTCGAGATTTCCTGAAGTCGTCTGATTCGGCTCCGCAGTTCGCTTGAGCAAGGCTGGCTGCTCAGGGTTGCTCACATCAACAATCATGAATCCGGTTTTGCCCGCCTGCTGCACATAGAGGTAATGTTTACCCTCCTCTTTCTGCAGCAGCATCTGATTGCCGGTTGCCTGGGGCAAAGGCAGATGCGCAATCACGGTGGCGGGAACATCGGTGGGCTTGGTTGAGCTTTCATTGGCGCCCGCCAGTACGGCTATAACGACGAAACTGCAAAGCTGAAGGGCACGGAAACTCTTCATAATTCACATCCTGAACCCGGATCGCGAAGTCGACTGGGTTTTGCTTTCCACCAAAAACTATACCATCCCTATAAAAGCGCGCCTTATTGCTCGCCTATCACGTCGATGCATCCGTTTGAAGTCTGTGTTCCGCACAGGACGCCTGAATTTGCCTGCTGCGGCACAAAAGCGTGGTTGGTTTTGGGATCGACGGCGATGCTATGCGCATTCGTACCCATTGGGAGATTGGCCAGGAATTGGTTGGTGGCGGCGTCGATCACGCCCATTTGGGGCGGCGACATATCGCGGGCTGCAAGATAATACTTGTTATCGCCCGGGTTGTACCACGTCTCATCCACCGCACCGGTATTGAACACTTCTACGCAATTCGTCATGACTGGCAGCGTCGCGGGAGCCGTCGCCGTCACTCCGCTATTCGGTGGAGTGCAGTTTACGCTGTTCGCCGTCGTATTCGTGATTACGTACTCATTCGGCGGAAAAGCCTCGCCATCGTGGTCCGCGCAAGCCACCAGGAAGTTGTCGCCTGGTCCCGGAGTAATGCCAGTAGGCATGCAGTCGTAAATCGGATAACTCGCTATCACCACTGGCCCTGTCGGGCTTTTCGGATTGATCACGTCGACGCTTCCGACCGGTAGAACGCCAGTCGAGTTCGAATTCGTCAGCAGGAAGTATCCCGTATTCGGGTCCCAGGCGTGAGCGCCCAATCCGGCAGGGGAAATCGCACCGATGCAGGTCGAACCCGCCTGCGGGGTGGGATTACACAGCGTGTAACTGCCAGTGGCGTTGTCGATAATCGGGCCGTGGTGGCACGGAACCGTGATGGTGTCTGTATATGGAGGTGCTCCAGATACTCCAGAGTGTACCTGTGGATTGGAAGGGTCAGGGCACGGGAATCCCGGTTCGTTGTCGACGACGGCACTGTTATTGATTGGGCTGGCGCCGTCATAGTAAATCTGCCCAAGGATGCAAGTGGACACATTGATCGGGCCAAGCGCGTTCCCAGGCGGAGGGCCGAAGTAGTAATTCGCCGGGTTGCCGGGCTGGCAATTCGAAGTCCTGGCGATGATGCCAGACATGTCAATGAAGGTAATAAACGGCAATCCGGGATCGCCATTGATCACCGCCAGAATCTGATCTTTGGAATCGTACGAAATCTCGTCGCCGCGCAGATCGCCGCAGGTCGGGTCTGAAAAAGCGCGCCCGTTCGCTGAGGCTGCACAACCCGCGATTCCAGTAGTGTTGCCAATCGTGCCCGGCGGCTGGCCAGGCCAAGGAGCTGAGTTGCCGAACTCGCCATCGTAATCGGGTGACAGTCCTGTGGGGATTACCGCGAGAACTGGAGGCGGCGTGCCGGTTGTGAGGTTCATCTGGGTGAGGTCGAATACCACAATCGAGCTGCTGCCGTTACCGCTAAACAACGTGCCACCGTCCGCAGTGACAACTTCACCGTTCGGGCCTGACAGTGGGTTAATGCCGTTCGCCCGGGCGGCGCAGCATTGCGCGCCGGTAAAGCCTCCGAAATTGCCGTTTGCACCAAAACCAGGAATGGCGAAGTTACCGGTTCTGCAGCCAAATCTCGTCCAGTTGCCCAACACTGAAACAGTGGGAGGGGAAGGAAGTGAGCCGGCGGGTCCGTTCGGCGGCGCGACGCACGGACTCGGATTGTCGCCTGCGCCGCTGACGCCGTTCATTCCAGTGATTGCGTAAACGTTGAGATCGCTTGCCGTATCGATCACTTGTACGGCGATGCCGATGCGGTCGGAAACGTAATCAAGATTGTCTGTGCCGGCCAGCCCGCTCGAAGGCGGCGTCGCAATCCAGCTGATATCGAATGAATTGAACGGACCGCCCGGTTCGCCCGTGGGGTTGTGCTCCGCAACCGGAATCACAGTGAGCACAGCGTAAGCGCCATTCTTAGTGGTGCCGCACGTCGGACAATCCGACGAGGTGCTGCAACTGTACAAGAAGACGAACATCACGCCGGCCAGCACGGTAAGAACAGTTTTCGACCTCATTGCATCCCCTCCTTGCACCTTTTCATCCGGGCCAGTCAGTCCAGCCCATGCAGCAAATAAGTTGTTAAACTTCCTCGTCTCGTTGGCGGCAAGACAAACACTAGAACCTGAACTGCAACTGTTGCACCACCACGTAATAATTCTGCGGTAAGGCCCCGATGGTACTGGGGTCCTTCAACTGGTCAATGGCGAGATTGACCGAATACTTAACCCAATAGTTCGGAAACCAGTTGATACCGACCGTAAATTCGTCGGTGTGGTAGTTAAATGTGGGGACATACCCAGGCGTGTAGTAATACTCGAGGTTAAGGCCCGGTTCGTTTGCCTGAATACCGGTATATCGGAAGCCTACTCCCCATGCACCCAAACCGCGTCCCTTGCCGCCTGGAGTGTCCGGCCCGAATAGTGGATGCCTGACCCTGGGTGTACCGTTCTCCGGCTGCCTTTCGCCAGTTAGCAAGTATGTGGCGCTGACGTCCCAAGCCTTGGCGATGATCGAGGGCAGACTGATGTTGCCCAAGCCGCCTGACTGCAAAGAGCCGACGCTGTCACGCGACATGTTAAGTTGGACGTACTCGCCGCGCACGCCAAGAGCTGATTTTAGATAAGTGAATTCGCCGTTGTAGCGCTGGATCGGTCCGTTGATAGCGAACTGGGGGAAGAATGCGTAGGCAGAATCGGGAAGCGTTGCGCTAAAGCTCAAGTCTCCAGAAAGCCCCCGCGACTTTGCACGGTCGACGCTGCCGCCAAACGCGAAATCCTTCAACCAACTGCTGTTGGTCCTGCGCCACGGGTAAAAGCGAAGCCGGCCAAGAACTTCAGGTTGATTAGTGGTGTTGGCGGTGGCGTAGCCTTTGCCGTTAAAACCTCCGAACCAGTATTGCACCACACCACCATAAATATCGCCATGGATGGCGGCTCCGGGGCTGCGGTTGGTAGAAGCTGCTGACGGATACAACATGTACTGAAAACCACGCTCGATAAAGTCGAGGTTGGTGTCGCCCTGGACCTCTTCCTGCGCGAATGGAACCTTGAACTGTCCAGCCTGGAACTGGAATTCGTTGCGGACCCTGACATTGAGGTAAACGTCGCGGAGCGTGGAGCCGCTTGTGGGAGCAGCGTCCGCCAACAATGCAAAGTCAAAGTGAGATCCGTAATTGCCTTGGAACCCGAAGCGTGCGCGGCGCAGCGTGAAAGTGTCGGCGGGCGCACCGTCGCCTTTGTACGCGTAATAGTTGTTATCCACGTAGCCGTAAGGGCTGATGCTGAACAGCCCATCAGCGCTGCGGATGAAGAAATGCTCGCCATTCCATCCCGCAGTGAGTGGAGGAGCTTCTTTCTGCGGAACGGCCGCCTGTGGCCTTTCGGAAGGGAGGGCAGGCTCGGGCGCTGGCTCGGTGAGAACCGCATTCATGAGGTGTGCCGAACTAGCGGCATCCGCCGGGGTGATGTTCGGCTGGGGCACGGCAGCGTCGCTGACAGGCCGCACTGACGGAGTCGCATTTAACTCTGCGTGCGTCTGTGCTCCCGCCAGCCTCTCCACCAGCGCTTTCAACTCCTCGATCGTCTGGCGTTGCGCCGCCACCTCGGCACGCAGTTGGCTAACTTCCTCTTCGCTCGCCATCTTCGCAGCTGAGTTCGTAGCCGGCGAGGATGCAGGGCTTTGGGCCTGGGTCAGTGAAACGGACACCATCAGGAC
Source organism: Candidatus Sulfotelmatobacter sp. (assembly GCA_030045935.1). Classification (GTDB taxonomy): domain Bacteria; phylum Acidobacteriota; class Terriglobia; order Terriglobales; family Acidobacteriaceae; genus Sulfotelmatobacter. The sequence goes on along the minus strand of JASIEN010000725.1, from coordinate 3,124 downwards.
GATCAGCGCAATTGCAACGGTTAGCGAGCGCATGCTTTTCCTCTCTCCGAGTGACATATAAGAACCGAGTGCTGCTCGCGCAGTTGGGTAGACACACTCCAACCCGCGCACGCCAGCACTGAGAAACGCCCGACGACTCGACGAAAGAACTTTTCCGCGAAACGGTCTGATAAGCGGACCAGTCCGACGGGACGGTTTAGCATAGGCTCATTAGAACTGTCAAGGAGAATCTGGGCGGTGTCTTAAACACAGTCTCTAAGACAGTACTTAGGATCGGGTAGAGTCCTAAGAGTGGGTTGCTTGCTCTGATGCGGGAGAAAGTTGGCGGCTCATCTAATCGAGTGTATCTACGATCTGCTCTAATTCGATCACCAGTAATTGAGTTTCTTCTGTGATCCGTCTTATCAGGAATGCAAGCTCCGCTATCCTGTGCGGGAGTTTGTAACACGACATAACCTGAGAGTGTATGCTACCCGATATTTCCGGAGAAACGGCAAGATACGCCGGGCACCGAAAATTGCAGACGATCGACCTCTGTCCTATGAAACTCCTGCCCTCTTAGGTTGGCGATGTTGCGCCTCACGGCAGCTTGTGACTTGCATCACGTTACGAGAGTCAGTTTGGAGAAACGAGCAGAAATGCTCGTACAGCATTTCTCGCATAAGTGCGTGCCGAGAAAGCTTATCAGGGAGTAGCGGATAAAGCGGTCGCGATCCGGTCCCTTGGCTGCGCGTGCTGCACCAGAATCTCCACGATGCGCTGGCCCGCTTTGCCGTCCCACAGTTCGGGAATCGAAGCTTTACCGTCATAGCTTCGCTGTTTCCGAATTGCCTGGAGAATGCCGTTGCGATGAGTTCCAGCGAGCACATTCGTCCCCTTGCTGATGGTGACAGGCCGTTCGGTGGTGTCGCGAACCGTGACACAGGGCACGCCCAAGCACGTCGTCTCTTCCTGAATTCCGCCCGAGTCAGTAATCACCAGCGAGGAGTGCTTCATCAAGCAGAGAAAATCGATGTAGCCCAAGGGATCAATCATTCTGATAGTGGTGGAACGCTTCCCGTCCCGCGATCCGCTGTCTCGCTCAACATAGGACTCAAGCCGGTGCTCCTGAATTTTCTTCTGTGTCCGCGGATGTGCGGGAAAAATGATCTTCTCACCAATCTCCTGCAAGCCTTCGAGAATTTCTACGAAGGCATGGCGATGATCGACGTTGGCCGGACGATGAAGCGTGAGCAACACGTAACCTTCGCCGGCAGGGTGATCACTCGCCACGTTCAATCCCAGGCGCTTCAAGATGGGCGACTGTTCTGCCTGGTTTTCGTATGCCCTTAGCGAGTCGATCATCGTGTTGCCCACGAAGAAAATCCGGTCCGACGGTATGCCTTCATTCTCGAGGTTTTGCATCCCGCTGCGCTCCGTTACGAAGAGCAAATCCGAAAGATGGTCGGTGAGAACACGGTTGCACTCTTCCGGCATGGTGCGGTCAAAAGAGCGTAGTCCTGCCTCGACGTGTGCCAGCAAAGGGCGCGTGCCGCAGGAATCAAGCGAGGTCTTTGCGGTTACCAGGGCGCATGCCAGGGTTGAATTCACGTCTCCGACCACCACGACAATGTCGGGGCGCTCAGCATCGAGAACACTTTCGAATTTGCGCATGATCTCCGCCGTCTGGATTGCATGCGAGGCTGATCCAACGCCGAGGTGAACATCGGGCGCGGGAAGATTCAAATCTTTGAAGAATGTCTCCGACAGCGTGACATCGTAGTGTTGACCGGTATGCACGAGTAGCGGAGTGAGTACATCCGCCGCTTGCTGGTTTGTCCGGAGAGCACGAAGGATAGGCGCAGCCTTCATGAAGTTTGGCCGCGCGCCAACCACAATCATCAGCTTCATCGTGAAGTGCCCGGAAGCCAGAGCTGTACCTGCAAGCCGCAATCGTACGCCAATGCGGGTTGTGGAAGAAGAATTTCGCCGTGGAAAAGCAAGGCGTCTTTGCGCATGCGCGCGGGCTCCCGGGTTTCGGCGACCACGTAAGAATTAATGGTCGAGCTCGAACGGCGGCGGCGATGATTGGCTCGTCAGTACTTTGGTAACGACGGCAGTGGGTTAAATAGCGGGCGAGAAAATTCCATTCGAAACCTCCCAAACTAAAGCACGCGTTCAGCTTGGTGTCACGCGATTGAAAAGCATTGCTCTTTCCTTAGAGATCGATTTCATTTTGACAGCAACTCACTCTACTCCTTTCATTGTGAAATAAGGTTCTCCTAAACCCACACTTCAACGCGCGGTAAGTGAAGGTTGATGGGCGCCTGGCCGATGTAGATGCAAGAGGATTCGACCTTGCCCTTCACCTGTGAGGAACGAGAGCACCAGTGTGTCATCCGGCTGCAGGGCGAGATCGATGTCACTTGCTCCGCGGAACTGAAGCGCTGTTTGGTTGAAGCCATCAGCCAGGAAAAAGACTTGGCGGTGGATTTGAGCGGCGTCGCAGACCTGGACGTAACGGCACTGCAATTGCTTTGGGCGGCGATGCAGGCGGCCGAAAAGGTGGGCAGAGCATTCAGTTTCCCGAACGACCCGCCAGAAAACATTAAGACCTCTATTTGTGACTCCGGTTTCGAGCCGCTGCTCTCGCCGCACGCCCCGGGGAGACCCGAGGCAGCATCCGAGGCCGCGGATGATTGACCAATACAAGCAGGCGTTTCAGGAGGAGGCCCGCGATATTGTGCTCGAGCTGGAGTCGGCGCTTCTGGAGCTGAACGAGAATTCCACAGACAAAGAGTTGATTGGAAGGGCGTTTCGCGCCTTGCACACCATCAAAGGTTCAGGGGCGATGTTTGGGTTCGATGAGATTTCCGCGTTCACTCATCACGTGGAAAACGCTTTTGACCGGGTGAGGAATGGGAAGTTGCAGGCCACGGCCGATCTCATCAGCCTGACGCTGGCTGCGGTTGATCAGATCAAGGCCATGCTCGACGAAGCAGCCGGACAGGGTCATGCCGATCCAAGTAAAGGCGAACAGATTCTGGCTAAGTTGGCCACTCTGGCAGGCGAACCCGTTACGGCGCAGCCCAAAAAAACGACAACAACTGCCGATGAGGCCATGCCTGCCCCTGCCAAGCCGGGC
>JASIEN010000724.1 GCA_030045935.1 Candidatus Sulfotelmatobacter sp. | reverse complement strand
CAGACAATCTCGATGATGAGGATTCGGCTAATGGATGAGCGGGATGTTTTGCAGACCTGCTGGACCTGATGAATGTCGAGTCAGCTATAGCGCGGCGCGTTTTTTTTCCTCATAATTCCGGGGATGGCTCTGGTGGTTTTTCTTCGCGGCGTCAATGTTGGCGGACACCGAACTTTTCGCCCCAGCGTTCTCGCACGGGAGTTGAGCGAGTACGATGTCGTAAACGTGGGCGCGGCGGGCACGTTTGTGGTTCGCAGGCCCGGGCAGCGGACAAAATTCCGCGCTGCCTTGCTCAGCAAGCTGCCTTTCGAAACGAAAGTTGCGATGTGCGATGGGCGCGACCTGCTGCGCCTGGAGAAGGAAAATCTGTTTGGGACGCAGCCCTGCGCGCCTGATGTTGTCCGCTTTGTGAGTATCTTGTCGAAGGCAGGCGCCGTGCGGGCGTCGCTGCCAGTTTCGTTTCCCGCGGAGGGACAATGGCTTGTGCGATTGATGGCCTGCGAAGGCCAGTTTGTGTTTGGCATGTATCGCCGTCACATGAAGACCATTGGCTATCTTGGCCAGATTGACAAGCTGTACGGCGCGCCCGCGACTACGCGCAACTGGAACACGGTCGTGGCCATCGTTAGGATTTTGAAAGGTCAGGGAGCGACGCGGTAGCGGCAGCATTGTTTGTAGAGCTGCGCTCGACTTGTCCGGGTCAGAGACCCGGACCCACACAATCCCGAGAACTGGGGTAACCGGCGCTTTTTACCAACCTTTGGTTTGAGGTCAGCATCTTTTACCCACACACAGGGCAGGTGCTAATTGCTCGAGTTAGCGCTTGACTAGGCTTTGACCTCGAACGGACCCGCCGTTTCGATCTGAGACTTATCTGTCCCGTGCATCTCCGCGTGTCGCTGCATCGTCTGGTCGCGTATTGACTTGGGTCGACGCCGAGCCAGTACCCTGGTGCGCGCACCAACATACCTGAAGATGGCTCGGAAGGAAAACATGATGAAAGTCCCTCTCACTCTGACACTACCTCGGACTTACAGACCAACCACACCATTGCTCACCCTTTCCCTGGCGTTGTTTGTAGTCGCCGCTCTTCTAACCCTTCCGCAGAAAGCCGCCGCGCAATCTTGTCCCGAAGGCATTTGCCCGTGCGATGCTTCCACCCAATACGACGTTGTGAACTGGATGTTCGGCAGCCAGTTCATTTCAAATCCCAACGGTTATATGGCGAATAGTGGTGGTCAGGCCAATACACCGATTTATCCGACGTTGTGGCCGCAGACTTCGAGTGCGCAAGGGAAGATCTGGTACAGCAAGGGGACGATCACGAACGACGGACAAACCGAAGGATATGCATGGGATGTGAATACGTATGACTCTAACTATGTGTACTTCGCTTTGACGAATCCGGCGGGTGCCTGGACTTTTCCCAACTATCGCCAGTATGCTGATCCGGAAACCAGCACTGGCTTTTATCCGATTGCGCCCAGATGCGTTTCAAACACACAAACCACCAAGTATTCCGACTACAGCATATCCGTTGACGATAGCAATTATTTCGCGGTGGATAATTGCGTCGTGCAGCCGACACAGAACCTCGATGGTGTGGACCTGCAATTGTGGCCCCCGACAACGTACTCAGACTTGCCGAGTCCATTGAACACGTGGACGTTGATGAACCTGCTCTACAACTACAACGGCTGGAATTCGAGTGGGAATGGCTGGAACACCGTAGAGAAATTCTGGTTCAGTGAAACCTACGGCTGGGTCGCGTGGGAGCAGTGGAATCTTGTAGACAATAATGGTACGTACACATACAACAAAGTGAACTCAGCCTACATGGGCACTTACGAATCGACCGGAAATGTTCCTCCGGCACAGCCGGGGTGCTCGTAATCGTAGAGGATTGTCGAGTTCTGGTCGACATATCCGGGTCAAAGACCCGGACCCACACAACCCCACCCTCTCGCCAAAAACGCGAGAAGGGTGGGGCAACCAGCATTAGAGAATCCCCACCCAACGAAAACCGCGTAGGGTGGGGCACCCTCAGGCCGGCGGGACGCCGGCGCTACGTCCCTGAAAGCGCGCGCATTTCGGGATCGGGCGCCCTACGGCCTTGGGCTGTGTGACTTTGCCGCCTTGGAACCCTCTCAGAAGCGGTCGTTGGTGTCGATGTTGAAGCCGAGGATGGCGGTGACTTCGACGGGTTGGGTAGCGCGCATGGCGGGTTGAAATTTCCAGGAGCGCAAAGCAGAGACGACTTTCGCGGTCATGTCGGCCGGGCCGGCGTCTAGGACGTGGATGTTCTTCACGTTGCCGGAGGCATCGAGCGTGCACTTGAGTGCGAGGCGTGCGCGGGGAAGTCCTTCAGGAAGATCGATGCGAATGGGCGAGGGTGCGGTGAGGCTTCCACCAAAGGCGTGAGAGCCGGTGGCTTCATCGGCGAATTCCATGCTTAGAGGACCGGCGGAAGTGTCGAAGTACGTGGTGTAGGTTTCACCATGCAGAAGATTTTTGTAGGCCTCGAAAGCTCCGCCGGCGCTGGCCGAGGCAACGACGGTCACATCGAGCCGATCGCCATGCTTGCGCGCGGCGGTGCGATTTGGCGAGGAGGGATCGGCGGCGGGATCGTCGCCGAAGCTGGGCAGGGTAATTTCGGAACTTCCTCCGTTGATGGAAACTCCGGGAACCGGAGGGTTGCCGGAGTTGGAGTTGCCTGCTCCGCCGGGGCCGGTGGTGGGCGAGATGCCGCCATGGGCACTGGTTTCCGAGCCACGACCGGTGCCTGTTTTTGATACATCGGTTTTTCCTGCGCCACTGGCTTCGCCATTCATGCCGCTGCCGGGGCCGGTGCTGCGGCCAATGCCTGTGCCTGCGCCAGCGCCGCCGAGTCCGGGCTTGTCTCCGCCGGCAGGCG
>JASIEN010000723.1 GCA_030045935.1 Candidatus Sulfotelmatobacter sp. | reverse complement strand
GTGTAATTGCCCCACAGACGGCTCCAGGTATAACTGAACATTCCCGCGAAGCCTTTACTGGTTGCTTTGGTCAACCGGAGTTCCACGCCATCGTAATTGCGGATTGCTATCGGGTTGTTCGGGCAGCCGGCGCAGGTCCCGCCCGGGCCAGAACCTGTCCAGAACGCGCCCGTAGGGTTAAACGCTGCTGTCCCAGGGCCGTAGGCGTCACCGAGAGAAGTGAGGTAGTTGGCATAGCCGTTCAGGGTCTTGTCTACTCCTTGGCCGGGATTGACGATGGTGTAGATTTCGAAAGCGTTGGGATCGGCCAAGGAAGCATCCTCGATCACGTGATCGAGGCGGCGGCGATCATAGCGCGCTTCGAAAGCCCAGTCCCTTCGAATCTGGTAGTCCCAGCCGACAACAAATTCGTGCTGACGATAAGGATTCACACCAGGCGAAACCGGCTCCTCCGGGCGAAGGTTTACGTTTTCGACCAGTGAAGTACCGGTGGCAGCGTCGACCAGGGCAGGTGAGGGGGCATTGCCGCTGAAGTTGGCTCCCACATTGGCCACACCAGTCGGACAAGCGCGGCCGTTGGCATTGAATACCGCGTTGATATCAGAGTTTACGAATGTGCCATTTGAATCAGGACCGAGTGGATAGGTGCAATTCTCGAATCCCTGCGCGCCCCACGAAGTCTGGGCCAGCAGCAGCTTCATCACGTCGTTGGTTACGCCATAGCTGCCGAAAATCTTCATCTTGCCATCACGTGACCCCCAGGCAGCTCCCAAACGAGGCTCAACCTTTTGGTTCCAGGAGAAGTTGATGGATCTGATATCTGCGATTCCGATTCCCGGAGGAGCAGGCAGGTTCTCTTTCTCAACACGTAAGCCGAGATTGAGAGTCAGTCCGTGCCCCACGGTCCATGCATCCTGAATGAACAATGCGTGGTTCCAATCGGAAGCCGGCACTGGCACGCCTGCGGCGTTTTTCAGGACGGTTGCGAAATCTTCGATGGTCACATATCCGTATTGGCCGGCGCAGCCTCCCCACTCTGCGGCCAGCGGGCCGCAGTTGGTACCGCCGAAAGACGTGCTTGCCTCGTAGTAGTTCCCCGCGCCTGGGTACATCAGCGTCAAGGGTATATTGCCATGCTGGTTAATGACGTTAGAGAGATGGTTCAGTTGATAGCCACCCTTGATGTTGTGGGTACCCCACCAGCCGCTCTTAAAGAACGCTACGTCTTGGTCGAACTGATAGTGCTTGCTCGCATTGACCTCAGTGAAGCTTTGGTCGAAGGCAGCCGTGTTCGTGCCTTCGGGCTGCAACAGCGCGGCGGGAAGAGGAGCGCTCGGAGTACATGGCTGGGGAGTGCAATTCTGCAATCCTCCTAGGCCCGAAACCTGATAGTTAAGATCCGAACCCACATTGGGCCAGCCAAAATCGTGATAGTTGGTAAAGAAGTAACCGAAACGGGTAGTGGAAACGATCTTCGGGGTCAACGTAATGTCAGCTCCGACGTTGTAAGTCGAGTTCGGGGCCGAGTAACCCAGGCCGTGTGAGTACTGTCCGATATTGTTAAAAATTGAGGTGTTCAGGTACGTCGCTGCTTGGGAGGCTATCGGGTCCCGATTAGGCAAGCTGACGCCCGACGCGCGGGAGTACTGATAGAGCCATGAACCGAAAACGCGGATCTTCTGCGTGACAGTTCCATCCAGGCGAGCCGTACTGAAGTACTGCTGGAGATCGTTATTGAAGATTTGGTTTCCAAGGGTCTGGTTCGGACAGCCGCCAAGAGTTGCGCACAGGGACGGGCCAAAGTTCACCGTCCTGACGGTAGAGTCGTAATACGGCGCAAAGCCTAGAAAGAACCAGAGACGATCGCTTACAATCGGCCCCCCAACGGTAAAGCCCGGTTGAGCGATTCGGAAATGATCTCGCTTGGGCACATAGGTCTGTGCAAAATCGTCAGAGCCTGAGGGAATAGTGAGTCCGGAGGTCACACCACCCGTCGGATCATAACGCAAAGTCTGGGTCTCAGAACCGTCCATGGGGTCGGATTCGTACGTGCCAAAAAACGAGCCATGGAAGCTGTTGGCGCCCTTCTTCATGACGACGTTGACCACGCCGCCAAGGGCCCCACCGTGCTCCGCCTCGATACCCGAACTCTTAACTTGGACCTCCTGGATAAACTGGAAGGGAACGTTGGCATTGGAAGCGCCGCCGGAGATGTTCTCCGTGTCTTGGCCTTCCACAAGGTAGCTGCTCTCGGAATCAGCCGCTCCTCCAACGGAAAAACCGACCGCCAAACCGTTTCCAGCGCTGCCCGGCAAAGAGCCGCCAGCGTTGCCGGTCATGCCAGCCGAGCCGCCGGCAAGAGGCTCGTTACGCGCCATCGGCGCATATTGAATAACCGACTGGAAGCTGTATCCGTGGGGAGTATCGTTTAAAGTCTCATTGGTCAGGTTGGTTTGGTTCGTATTGGTGGTCACATCGATTACCGGCGCGGCGGCGGTGACTTCCACCACCGTTCCGGCGGCGCCCACAGACAGCGCGAGATCCAGCGTCGGCAGGTGACCGACCTCAATATTTATGCCTTCCCGCTTCAGTTCTGTGAAGCCTTGTGCCTTCACCGTCACCGTATACACGCCCGGCGGCAGGTTAGCGAAACGGTAGTAGCCGCTGCTATCGGTTTCCAGCGTCTTTTCACCGACCAGCGCCGTACCAGTAAGCGCGACCGACGCTTTCGCGACCACGGCGCCGCTCGGGTCTTTCACGGTTCCCTGCAATCCGCCGGTCGTTTCCTGCGCGAACACGGGGGAAATCAGCAGGAGCACAGAGAACAGCGACAGGACAAACATCCCACACTTGTGTGAACGACTCATAGTTGTGTCTCCGGTAAGTAAACGATGCTTGATCGTTGGAATCACTTTTAACTGACGAACTTTTGGAACAGGACGAACTGAATCTGGGAAGACTTAGAGTTTGGAACACAACACCGAAGCAAGTCTTAGTCCAAAAGTTATGTTTAGTTAACACCCACTGTTTCAATGATTTGTGAGTTGTTAAGAGGAAATGGCTACCCAAATTGGAAGTTCAGCACAAGGGTTTATATGATTTTCTGTAGATCCGAACGGGAGGCCCACGAGGGCATCTCGCGGATCTCAGGCTATTGTCGCCGAGGATTTGCCTCTTTGTCGGGCTGGATCGCTCTGATGGGTAGGAACTGCGGAAATCCTGTTACAATCGGGCGCATCGCACTCCAAAATGCCTTGGAAAAGCCGAGATTCGCCCAGTCGCCTCTTAGAAAAGCATCACTCTCCGCTGGCAAGCGCCGTGCCCCTGCTCGATCTTCGCCGACAGTATCTGCAAATAGGGGATGAAGTCGTTGCCGCGATCGAGCGCGTATGTGCCTCGCAGCAATACATTCTCGGTGCCGAGGTCGACGCTCTTGAACGCGAACTGGCGTCTTATTGCGGCACAAGCGAAGCGGTAGGCTGCGCCTCTGGAACAGAAGCTCTTTGGCTGGCCCTAACAGCCGCCGGAATCCAGCCGGGAGATGAGGTTCTCACCACGCCGTTCAGCTTCTTTGCCTCGGCCAGCGCAATTGTGCGGGCTGGCGCCCGTCCGGTGTTTGTGGACATCGATCCGCGCACGTTCAACCTCGACCCCGAAAAGGTTAGATCATTTCTGAACGAGCGGCGGAGCAAGTTGCGGGGGCTGTTGCCGGTCCATCTTTATGGGCAGTGCGCCGATATGAATTCCTTCAAGCCAGTGGCCAAGGAATTTGGCTTGCAGCTCGTTGAAGATGCAGCCCAAGCCATCGGAGCGCGTTGGGGCGATGAACGAGCGGGATCGATGGGGGTCGTGGCTGCGTTCAGCTTTTATCCCACAAAAAATCTCAGTGCTTACGGCGATGCAGGCGCGGTCACAACAAATAACGAAGACCTGGCCACCCACATGCGTCGGCTGCGCAATCACGGCAGCCCCAGCCGCTACATACATGAAGAGTTTGGATGGAACAGCCGACTGGATGCAATTCAGGCCGCTGTTTTGCGTGTCAAGTTGAAATATTTGGATGAATGGAACAAAGCCCGGCGCGAGCACGCGGCAACTTATGATCGATTGTTCTCAGAAGCGGGACTGATTTCCAACCACGATCAACCCGAAAACTCCGCGCCCCTCCAGCTTCCCGTCACTGCTCCGCATGCTCATCACGTTTTCCATCAGTATGTCGTGCGCGCCTATCGCCGTGACGAACTGCGCGAATTTCTCACTGCGCGCAAGATTGGGACCGAGGTTTACTATCCGATTCCGCTGCACATGCAAAGCTGCTTCGCGTATCTCGGTTATCGAGAGGGAGACTTCCCCGAAGCCGAGCGTGCCGCGAAGGAGGTCCTGGCTTTGCCAATGTTCCCCGAACTCAAGGATGCAGAGCAGCGCGGGGTGGTGAAGAGCATCACCGATTTTTACTGCTGATGGACTGGTGCGGGCGGTCTGGGGTAACTTTCTTCACGCACCCTGCATCCATTGAACTCGGAGGTCACCGCCGTGCGCCATCCTCTCATCCTAGCAATCAGCCTGTCAGTCGCTGTGTGTGACATCGGATCCCCACGGCTGGCGCGTTCACAAGCGCAAGCATCTGCCGCGCCGGCCATTGAGCGGAGGCCAGTACTGGTTGAACTGTTTACCTCGGAAGGCTGCTCTTCATGCCCGCCGGCGGATACGCTGCTGCAGAAACTGGTGGAGCAGCAACCGGTGCCCGGCGCGGAAATCATCGCATTGGAAGAGCACGTGGACTATTGGAACCACGATGGATGGTTCGACCCGTTCTCATCCGTGGACTGGACGGCCCGGCAGCAGGATTATGTCTCCCTGGTTAAGAAAGACGTATACACGCCGGAGATGGTGGTCGACGGAGAAAGTCAATTTCTGGGTAGCGACCCGCGCCAGGCGTTTGCCGAAATCGAAAAGGCGGCCAGCGGTGTAAGAACTGAAGTAGCGATTACGCCGAGCGGGGCGGATGCGAAAGCGCCACGATTCAACATATCGGTGGGAAAACTCGACCCGAGTGTCGCAGCCGACAATGCAGAAGTTTGGTTGGCGGTAACAGAGGATGGATTACGCTCGTCAGTAAAAGCCGGAGAGAACTCAGGACGCACATTAACCCATGTGGCTACACTGCGATCGTTGCGAAAGATTGGTATCGCCAACGCAAACGCAACCCCTTCATCTTTCACTGGCAGCACGGAAGTAAAACTGAATTCCCACTGGAACCATGAGAATCTGCACGTTACGGTTTTCGTGCAGAAGAAAAAGACCCGCCAGATCCTGGGGGCTGCTTCGGTAAAAATCAACGGCTAAGACAAGCTTGTCTATCTAGCGTTAGGCCCGACGCTTTCTTGCCGTCCCCGGCGTTTCCTTCTGCTCGCCCGGAGCCAACACCCGGCGCACGATTGGTGTATTCAATTTATATTTCCGCTCGCTGACGTTGCCACTATCGTCTTTCACGCGAAGTATGAAAACCGGCAGTGTACCCTCCTTGTCAAAATTTTCGCTGGTTACGGTAATCGGCAACACGCCATTTAGGCCGTGCTCGTGATAGGCGGTTTCGTAGCGGTGTTTGCGCGTATTCCAGGTGAAGACGCGAATTTGATCGTAGTCGTACGGCAGGCCATCGTGCGGCTCAGTAATGGCGCACAGATATTCCGCCACATCTTTATCGGCGCCTTCCCTTCCCTCGTCGCGCACCTTGTTCAGCACGAAAAACGCGACAAAGCGCTGGCCTTCGGCGTATTGAGCTACGTCGAGGGGAATGTCGAGATCGACCATGCGGGCCAACACCCAACCGACACGATTCTCCGAATCGCGAACCAGAAACCAGTCTTCAAGTACCGGCCCGGCGGGTGGTTTGCCTGGCTTGCCTTGGGTAACTGTTTTGATCGGGGCCGTGACACCCGTTCTTTCCGCGGTCGCACGCTGCAATACCAAGACTCTGGCGCCCGACGAAAGTTGGTAAAGATGTTCGGTTTCGCGGCCGGGAGTAAGGTGCAGATTGGTATCGTTGCGCAGCACGGCCGGCGCCTGTACCGGGTCACTCGCGTTTCCGCTCGTCAGTTTCTGAAGGGCGTCGTAGGTTTGCTGGCTGACGAGATACCGCTGCTCAATCCATCCTTCCAGACCTGTCGCTGTACGCACGCGCGCGAAGCGCTTTTCGTGATCGAGAACCTCGACGCGGTCTCCATTCTTGACCGTGCCCACATGGTTGTAGGCAAAAGAGACCTGATCGCGCAGCGTCGCCTGCGGCGCCGACACATAATTGACCTCAAGTACGCGGTGGCGGCGATTACACGCAGGCGCTCCGGCAAGCAAGGCCGCCAAGAACAAAGACGCGGCGGCGCGGCAAACAGGCGATGAAAGGCAAATTTTCACAGCGACAAGGAAGGGTTTGCGGCTTTCAGCAAATCAACGCCCCACTTTCAATATAGCGCGATGGAAGTGCGCTTACCGCACGAAAGTTTACCTGGAAGGCACACCAGCATGGGATTTACGGCCTGACAGACGAGCGCAATTCGGTTTAACATAATCTCACCCATGAGAAACTTCGACCGATCCCGCGACCTGTTCTGGACTCTTCTGGCGTTTTTGCTCGCCTCATCGTTGATCGCCCTGGCGGATGACACCGTGAATCCCGCGCTTCGGCCGCCGAAGGGAGCGCAGGTGGCGATAGTGGTATTCGAAGATTTGCAGTGTCCGCAGTGCCGCCGGGTTGCGCCGATTCTGGAGCAGGCTTCGAAGACCTACAAAATCCCGCTGATTCGCCACGATTTCCCGTTGCCGATGCACAACTGGTCCTACAACGCGGCGGTGATGGCGCGCTATTTTGACGAGACCTCGAAGGCACTGGGTAATGAGTTTCGGGATTACATTTTTCACAACCAGCTCGAAATCAATCCCCAGAACCTGCGCAGCTATGCCGAGAAGTTCGCCACCGAACACAAGACGAGCTTGCCGTTCGTGATCGATCCGCAAGGCAAGCTTGCGGC